>NZ_JBEZFD010000013.1:0-274563 GCF_040649235.1 Spirillospora sp. NPDC049024 | reverse complement strand
TGTCCCCCCGCCCCCCCCCCCCGCCCCTCCGCGGGCGGCCCCGGGGGGGGGGGGCGCTGGGTGCGTGTTGGCCTTTGGGGGGGGGGGGTTAGGGGCAACACGCCGCAAGTCGACGCGGGGATCCTCAGCGGTTCTTGAACTCCGGGCGGCGTTTCTCCAGGGTGGCCGTCATGCCTTCGGCGAGGTCCTCGCTGAAGAAGGCGAGGGTCTGGACGGCCGTCTCCGCCATGAGCTGCTGCCGCAGGCCGGGGACGTCCAAGGACGCGTTGAGCAGTTCCTTCGTACGGCTCAGGCCGTAGGGGGACCTGGTGAGCAGCTCGTCGGCGAGGGCCTGCGCGGCCGCCAGGTCCCCGCCCTCGGGGGCGATCTCGGTGATGAGGCCGAGGGCGTCGGCGCGGGCCGCGTCCAGGCGCTGCGCCCGGTAGGTGATCTCGGCGGCCTTCGCCGGGCCCACGAGGCGCGGCAGCAGCCAGGACAGGCCGCAGTCGCCGGCCGACAGCCCGAGGTCGACGAACGGGACGACGAAGCGGGTCGTCGGGTCGGCCACCCGCAGGTCGCAGGCCAGCGCCCAGGACACGCCCATGCCCGCGACGGGGCCGTGCAGCGCCGCGATCACCGGTTGCGGGATCTCCCGCAACCGCGCGGTGACCTCGCCGCCGCGGGCGATGCCCCGGTAGAGCCGCTGGACGCGCCCCTCCCCGGTCGGCTCGCCCGGGTCGCCGCCCTGGATGTCCATCCCCGAGCAGAACCCGCGGCCCGCGCCGGTGAGCACGACCACGCGGGTGGACGGGTCGCGCGCCAGCCCGTGGAGGACGTCGAGCATCTCCTCGGTCAGCGCGCCGTCGACCGCGTTCAGGCGCTCCGGACGGGACAGGGTGATCGTGAGCACCCCGTCCCGCCGGTCGAGCTCGATCCCGGCCAACGGCTCAGGACGTGAGCTGCTGGATCAGCGGGCCCATCTGCTCGCCCACGTTCCCGAACACGGTCAGCGGCTCGTTGGCGCTGATGGCCGCCCAGTTGTCCCGGACGTCCTCGACCGACAGCGTCGCCTTCTGCCCGTAGCCGGGGCCCTCCGCCACGAAGATCTTCGCGATCCGGCCGCCGCCGACCGTGTAGACCTGGCCGGAGTCCTCGACCGAGTCGTGGACGAGGTAGGCGACGAGCGGCGTCACCTGCTCGACGCCGAGCTTGTCGGCGAAATCGGCGGGCAGCAGGTCCTCGGTCATGCGGGTCCAGGCCACCGGGGCGATCGCGTTGGCCTTGATGTTGTACTTCGCGCCCTCCTGGGCGAGGGTCTTGGTGAACCCGACGAGGCCCATCTTGGCCGTGGAGTAGTTGGCCTGGCCGAAGTTGCCGAACAGGCCCGCGGGCGACGAGGTGTTCACGATCCGGCCGTAGCCCTGCTCGCGCAGGTGCGGCCAGGCGGCGCTGGAGACCAGGAACGAGCCGCGCAGGTGGACGGCGATGACCGCGTCGAACTCCTCGACCGACATGTTCTTGAACGACTTGTCGCGCAGGATGCCCGCGTTGTTGACGACGATGTCGACCTTGCCGAACGCGTCCAGCGCGGTCTTGACGATCGCCTGGGCGCCCTCGGGGGTGGCGACGTTGTCGGGGTTCGCGACGGCCTCGCCGCCGTTCTTCTTGATCTCGTCCACGACCTCCTGGGCGGGGCCGGCGGAGGCGCCGGTACCGGTCCGGTCACCGCCGAGGTCGTTGACGACGACCTTGGCGCCGCGCGCGGCGAGCTCCAGCGCGTGCTGGCGGCCGAGGCCGTGGCCAGCCCCGGTCACGACCGCCACACGGCCGTCGTAGCGCAGTTCCGACATCTCGTGTCTCCTCACATCGCACCGACTACGCCCCCAGGTAATCATCGGGGGGTTACCAGTGGTACCACTGAACCGAATCGCGCTCGGCCGCGACCCCCGGGGTTCCTTCCCGGCCGTGCGCCGGATCAGTCCCGCGTAGGGTGGGACGAGGGAGGAAGTTGCGGAGATCGCCGCAATTCTCCCGTGCCTGCCGCGTAGTCTCCTCACTCATCGACGCCGCCAGGAGCAACGGAGGTCCCGTCTCGATGAGCCTCGCCGACGCGTCCCCGTCCGGCCGCCGCCACCGCGTGGTCCAGTGGGCGACGGGCGCGCTCGGCCGCAGCGCGATCCGGGGCGTCCTCGACCGCGACGACATGGAGCTCGCCGGCGTGTGGGTGCACACCCCGGCCAAGGTGGGCGCCGACGCCGGGACGCTCGCGGGCCGCGACCCGGTCGGCGTCACCGCGACCGGCGACCTCGGCGAGATCCTCGACCTGGAGGCCGACTGCGTCGTCTACGCGCCGAGCCCCGCGCGCGACCGGTTCGCCGAGCTGGAGACGATCTGCGCGCTGCTGGCGTCCGGCAAGAACCTGATCTCCCTCAGCGGGCTGGTCTACCCGCAGGCGCACGGCCCGTTCTTCGTGAACGAGCTGGAGCAGGCCTGCAAGCGCGGCGGGGTGTCGGTGCACGGCAGCGGCGTCAGCCACGGCTTCATGGCCGACGTGATGCCGCTGGTGCTGTCGCGGCTGTCCCGCCGGATCACCCACGTCTACGCCCGCGAGTGCACCGACTTCGCCCGGCACCCGTCCTGGCGGATGGTCCACCGCGTGCTCGGGTTCGGCAAGGACGAGGAGGCGTACCTGCGCGCGCTGCGGCCCACCCGCGCCGCGATGCGCATGCTGTTCTCCGAGAGCCTGCACCTGATCGCCGCCGGGCTCGGCGTCGAGCTCGACGAGATCGACGTGGACGTCGACCACCGGCTGGCCGGCGCCGACCTCTCCACCGCCGCCGGACCGATCCCGCGCGGCACGGTCGCCGCCGCCCGCTGGACGTTCAGCGGCATCGCCGCCGGCCGGCCCGTCATCACCGTCGAGGTCGTGCACAAGGCCGACGCCGCGCGGATGCCCGACGAGTGGGGCCGGCCCGGGTACTCGCTGCGCGTGGACGGCCGGCCCTCGCTCACGCTGTCGGCCGGCGAGGAGTGGGTCTCCGACGCGGTCTCCGCGGCGTCCGCGCACGCGCTGAACTCCGTCCCGGCCGTGTGCGCCGCCGACCCCGGCATCCGCACCTACCTCGACCTGCCGATGATCACTGGCCGGATGCACCTCTGAGCGCTCCCGGCCTCGGGACGGCCGGTCAGGACGGCAGCGTCGACGCCGACTCGTCCGCTTCCTCTTCCTCGTCCTCGGCGGCCTCCTCGGCGGCCTGCGCCTCGGCCTCCTCGCGCGCCTCCCGGCGGTGCTTGCGGACGCTCCAGACCACCAGCGCGACGACGGCCGCGGCCGCCAGCCCGATCGCCAGGCCGCGCCCCGCGAGCTTGGCCGCGTGCTCGAACGCCGTGCCCGCGAAGAAGCCGCCGAGCGTGAACGTCACCACCCAGACGACGCCGCCGATGACGTTGAAGAGCAGGAACTTCGGATACGGCAGCCGCGAACTGCCCGCGAGGGCCGGCATGAGCGCCCGCAGCAGCGCCGTGAACCGTCCGATGAACACCGCGAACGCGCCGCGCCGGCGGATCAGGTCCTGCGCGGCCGCGACCTTCGCACGGTGTCTTCGCATCATCTTGACGTCCAGCAGCCGCGGCCCGTACTTGCGGCCGATCTCGTAGCCGACCGAGTCTCCCGTCACGGCGGCGAAGACCGCGATGACCAGCAGCAGCGGCAGCGACAGGACGTGCTGGCTGGCGAGGACGCCGCCGACCACGATCGCAGTCTCGCCGGGGAACACGAACCCGACGAACAGCGCTGCCTCGGCGAACACCAGCGCCGCGATGATCAGGTAGACCATCGCGGGCGGCAGGCCGTCCACCAGGGCGTTGAATTGCTCGAGCATGGACCCCCGCCACCTCGTCGATCCGCCGGGCCGGCCTCGCGGCCGTTTCACACTGGATACCGACGGTTATGGTAGCCGCGGGGTTCCCGGACCCGGATCGCCCGCAGGGGTCGGTCTCCGGGTCGTCCTCACCTACTCGAGAGGGAGACGGGCATGAGCGTGCAGGAGGTCGAGGGAGGCCGTTTCGTCCGGCAGGCGAACCGGTTCACCGAGCGGATCACCGCGGACGGGTCGAGCGGTCTGCCCGCCGAGCCCGGCAGGTACCGGCTCTTCGTCTCCTACGCCTGCCCGTGGGCCCACCGGACGCTCATCGTCCGGCGGCTGCTCGGCCTGGAGGACGTCATCGGCGTCGGGGTCGTCGACCCCATCCGGGACGAGAAGGGCTGGCGGTTCCCCGACCGCGACCCCGTGACCGGCGCCGTCTTCCTTTCGGAGCTGTACCTGTCCACGGACCCGGCGTTCCAGGGCCGCTACACCGTGCCCTGCGTCTGGGACACCGAGACCGAGCGCCTCGTCACCAACGACTTCCCGAACATCACCACGATGTTCGAGACCGAGTTCACCGCCCACCACCGCCCCGGCGCGCCCGACCTGTACCCCGAGGCGCTGCGCCCCGAGATCGACGAGCTGAACGACCTCGTCTACCACACCGTGAACAACGGCGTTTACAAGGCCGGCTTCGCCACCTCGCAGGGCGCCTACGAGGAGGCCTTCGACGCCCTCTTCGACACCCTCGACCGGCTGGAGGAGCGCCTGGGCACCCGCCGCTACCTGTTCGGGGACGAGATCACCGAGGCCGACGTCCGGCTCTACCCGACGCTCGCCCGCTTCGACGCCGTCTACCACGGCCACTTCAAGTGCAACCTGCGGCGCCTCGCCGACTACGGCAACCTCTGGGGCTACGCCCGCGACCTGTACTCGATCCCGGCGTTCGGCGAGACCACGAACTTCGACCACATCAAGCGGCACTACTACGTGACGCAGCGGAACATCAACCCGTCCGGCGTCGTCGCCAAGGGCCCGCTCGTGGACTGGACGTCCCCGCACGACCGGGGACGTTGACGGCCTCTGCCTCGTTATGCTGGCGCACCTCCTGTAATCCGCACGAGAGGCACGACCCGACCATGCGCAGCCAGTTCTTCGGCAACCTCGAGCAGGGCCAGCAACTCCCCGGCCACTTCGCCCTCCAGAACTCCAAGATGCTCCGGATCCACCTGAACGGCGACGTCCTCGCCCGCCAGGGGTCCATGGTCGCCTTCCAGGGCCAGATGGAGTTCGACTACGAGGGCGCGGGCGGCATCGGCAAGTTCATGAAGAAGGCCCTGACCGGCGAGGGCGTCCCCCTCATGCGCGTCAAGGGCCAGGGACTGCTGTTCGTCGCCAACGACGCCGACGACATCCACCTGTTCTACCTGGAGAACGAGGGGATCACCGTCAACGGCAAGAACATCCTCGCCTACGACTCGCACCTGCAGTCCGACATCCAGCGCGTCCAGGGCGCCGGCATCGCCGCGGGCGGCCTGTTCAACACCACCCTCCAGGGCACCGGCTGGGTGGCGCTGACCACGCACGGGACGCCCGTGATGCTCGACTGCGGCCGCGCCCCCACGTTCGCCGACGGCCAGTCCGCCGTCGCGTGGAGCACCAGCCTCCAGGTCGGCGTGAACCGGACCTTCAAGGCCGGCGCCCTCATCGGCCGCGGCAGCGGCGAGGCGATGCAGCTCGCCTACCAGGGCCAGGGCTTCGTCCTCATCCAGGCTTCCGAGGGCCCCACGGTCGCCCCGCACACGCACTGACCCTCAAGAGATCGCCTGGTAGATCTTGCCGAAGGCACGGCCCTGCCTTCGGCGGGTTCGGCCAACGCGGGGGGACGGCGGGGGCGGGCTTGCGACACGCTGGCATGGTTCGGGGGCAAGTGCGAGTAGCCTTGTTGCGTCTCAGAACTTACCTGCGAGCTGCGGAAGAGGGCGATCTCCGCCGTGTCGACAGAGTCGTCGCAAACAAGTGCCGACCCGAACATGACCGATTTCGGCGCCAACGAGTGGCTGGTCGACGAGCTGTACCAGAAGTACCTCGACGACCCGAACTCCGTTGACGAAGCCTGGTGGAACTTCTTCGCGGACTACCAGCCGGACAGCCGGCCCGCGTCCGCCACCCCCCAGGCCCCCGCCGACGGCGCGGCCCCGAGGGCCGCGAACGGCACCGCGGCCGCTCCGCCGACACCGCAGCCGCCGGTCGCGCCGCCGAAGGCCCCGGCCAAGCAGGCCGCCAAGGCGCCGGCCCCCAAGGCCGAGAAGCCGGCCCCCCCGCCGGTGCCGGCGGGGGCCGAGGAGGTCAGGCTGCGCGGCGTCGCCGCCCGGACGGCCACCAACATGGAGGCCAGCCTCGCGGTGCCGACGGCGACGAGCGTGCGCGCCGTCCCGGCCAAGCTGCTGATCGACAACCGCATCGTCATCAACAACCACCTCAAGCGCGGGCGCGGCGGCAAGGTCTCCTTCACGCACCTCATCGGGTACGCGATCGTCAGGGCGCTGACCGCGATGCCCGAGATGAACGCCGCGTTCACCGAGGTGGACGGCAAGCCGGTGCTGATCAGGCCCGAGCACGTCAACTTCGGGCTGGCCATCGACCTGCAGAAGGACGACGGCTCGCGGCAGCTGGTCGTGCCGAGCATCAAGGCCGCCGAGACGCTGGACTTCCGCCAGTTCTGGGCCTCCTACGAGGAGATCGTCCGCAAGGCCCGCGGCGGCAAGCTCACCCTTGAGGACTTCCAGGGCACCACGATCAGCCTGACGAACCCGGGCACGATCGGCACCGTCCACTCGGTGCCGCGGCTGATGCCCGGCCAGGGCACGATCATCGGCGTCGGCGCCATGGAGTACCCGGCCGAGTTCGCGGGCGCGTCCAGCGACACCCTGGCCCGCATGGGGATCAGCAAGGTGATGACGCTGACCTCCACCTACGACCACCGCATCATCCAGGGCGCGCAGTCCGGCGACTTCCTGCGCCGCATCCACCAGCTGCTGCTCGGCGAGGACGGCTTCTACGACGAGATCTTCGAGGCGCTGCGCATCCCGTACGAGCCGGTGCGCTGGGTCAAGGACATCTCCGCCACCCACGAGGACGACGTCGCCAAGATCGCCCGGGTGCACGAACTGATCCACGCCTACCGGGTCCGCGGCCACCTGATGGCCGACACCGACCCGCTGGAGTACAAGCAGCGCCGCCACCCCGACCTCGACATCCTCAAGCACGGCCTCACCCTGTGGGACCTGGAGCGCGAGTTCGCGACCGGCGGGTTCGGCGGCAAGCCGACGATGAAGCTGCGCGACATCCTCGGCGTGCTGCGGATGGCGTACTGCCGCACGGTCGGCATCGAGTACATGCACATCCAGGATCCGGAGGAGCGCGCCTGGATCCAGGAGCGCGTGGAGATCCCGCACGACAAGCCCTCGCGCGAGGAGCAGCTGCACGTCCTGCGCCGGCTGAACAGCGCCGAGGCGTTCGAGACGTTCCTGCAGACGAAGTTCGTCGGGCAGAAGCGGTTCTCCCTCGAGGGCGGCGAGTCGGTCATCCCGCTGCTCGACTCGGTGATCTCGGCGGCGGCGAAGGCCAGCCTGGACGAGGTCGTGATCGGCATGGCGCACCGCGGCCGGCTGAACGTCCTCGCCAACATCGTCGGCAAGTCCTACGGGCAGATCTTCGGCGAGTTCGAGGGCAACCTCGACCCGCGCAGCGCGCAGGGCTCCGGCGACGTGAAGTACCACCTCGGGGCGTCCGGCGACTTCGTCGCGAGCGACGGCTCGAAGATCCACACCGAGCTGGTCGCGAACCCCTCCCACCTGGAGACGGTCGACCCGGTGCTGGAGGGCGTCGTCCGCGCCAAGCAGGACCTCCTGGACGTCGGCGAGGCCGGCTTCACCGTCCTGCCGATCCTGATCCACGGCGACGCGGCGTTCGCCGGGCAGGGCGTGGTGGCCGAGACGCTGAACCTGTCGCAGCTGCGCGGCTACCGCACCGGCGGCACCGTGCACGTGATCATCAACAACCAGGTGGGCTTCACCACGGCGCCGGAGTACTCGCGCTCCAGCGTCTACGCCACCGACGTCGCGCGGATGATCCAGGCGCCGATCTTCCACGTGAACGGCGACGACCCCGAGGCGTGCGCCCGGGTGGCGCGGCTGGCGTTCGAGTACCGGCAGACGTTCAAGAAGGACGTCGTCATCGACATGGTCTGCTACCGGCGGCGCGGCCACAACGAGGGCGAGAACCCCTCGTTCACGCAGCCGCTCATGTACGACCTGATCGACGCCAAGCGGTCCGTCCGCAAGCTCTACACCGAGGCCCTGATCGGCCGCGGCGACATCACGGTGGAGGAGGCCGAGCAGGCCCTCCGCGACTACCAGGAGCAGCTGGAGCGGGCCTTCACCGAGACCCGCGAGGCCGTGAAGAAGCCCCTCGAACCGGGCTCGGTGGTGAAGCCGGACGTCGAGGAGCGCATCCCGATCGACCACGGCAAGGCCGGTTCGGCGATCCCGCAGGAGACCGTGAAGCGGATCATCGAGTCGCAGGTCAGCCTGCCCGAGGGCTTCACCCCGCACCCGCGGCTCCAGCCGATCCTGCAGCGCCGCGCCCAGATGATCGAGGACGACGCGATCGACTGGGCGACCGGCGAGCTGCTGGCGATGGGCTCGCTGCTGATCGACGGCCACCCCGTGCGGCTCGTCGGGCAGGACACCCGGCGCGGCACGTTCGGCCAGCGGCACGCGGTGCTGGTCGACCGCAGGACGGGCGAGGAGTACACGCCGCTCAAGCAGTTCGGGCAGGGCGTGTCGAAGTTCTACGTGCACGACTCGCTGCTCAGCGAGTACGCGGCGATGGGCTTCGAGTACGGCTACTCGATGACCCGCCCCGACGCGCTCGTCTGCTGGGAGGCCCAGTTCGGCGACTTCGCCAACGGCGCCCAGTCGGTGGTGGACGAGTACATCTCCTCCGGCGAGCAGAAGTGGGGCCAGCACTCGGGCGTCGTGCTGCTGCTGCCGCACGGCTACGAGGGCCAGGGGCCCGACCACTCGTCCGCGCGGATCGAGCGGTACCTGCAGCTGTGCGCGCAGGACAACATGACGGTCGTCTACCCGACGACGCCGGCGAACTACTTCCACCTGCTGCGCTGGCAGGTCCTGTCGAACCGGCACAAGCCGCTGGTCGTGTTCACGCCGAAGTCGCTGCTGCGGCTGAAGGCGGCCACGTCCCCGGTCGAGCAGATCACCGCCGGCGCGTTCCAGCCGGTCATCCCGGAGAGCGACCCGGCGATCGACCCGGCGGGCGTGCGGCGGGTGCTGCTCACCACCGGCAAGATCTACTACGACGTGGTGAAGGCCCGGCAGGCGGCCGGCGCGAACGACACCGCGGTCGTGCGGGTCGAGCGGCTCTACCCGCCGCCGGTCGACGAGATCAAGGCGGAGCTGGCCAAGTACCCGGCCGGCGTCGAGATCGTCTTCGTGCAGGACGAGCCCGCCAACATGGGCGCCTGGCCGTTCATGGCGCTGAAGCTGCCGCACCACATCGAGGGGCTGAAGATGTCGCGGGTGTCGCGCCCGGCGTCCTCGTCCCCCGCGGTGGGGTCGGCGAAGCTGCACCAGGCGGAGCAGGACGCGCTGCTCGCGCGCCTGTTCGGCGAGCAGAAGTAGCGGTACGGATTCGACCCGAGGGCTCCGGTGCACCGCGCCGGGGCCCTCGGGCTTCCATGGGGAGAGACGGCATGTACTTCACCGACCGGGGCATCGAGGAGCTGGTCGACCGGCGCGGCGCGGAGGAGGTCAGCCTGGAGTGGCTGGCCGGCCGGCTGCGCGAGTTCGTCGACCTGAACCCCGAGTTCGAGACCCCCGTCGACCGCCTCGCCACCTGGCTGGCCAGGCTGGACGACGAGGAGGACTAACGCGATATGTCTTGACATCCGGCAAACGCGACATATCGTGTTTACTGGATGCAAGCCTCGGACGAAGGGCACATCGCGATGTCGCGCTGGACGATCGACGAACCGACCACCCTCGACTTCGACGGCGTGGTCGCGCTGCGGGTCACGCTGATCGCGGGCAGCGTGTCGGTGCTCGCCTCCGACGAGCGCCCTTCCATCATGGTCGGGAGCGTCGAGGGCCCGCCGCTGGTGGTCACGCACGAGGCGGGGATGCTGGCCGTCACCCACGAGAAGCTCTGGGAGGGCGTGCTCGGCTGGCTGCGCAACCAGAAGGTCCGCGCGTCGATCACCGTGACCGTCCCGCGCGACTGCCCCGTCAGCCTCAACCTGGTGTCGGCGGACGCGGTGGTGACCGGAACGACGGCCCGCACGTCCATCAAGAGCGCCTCCGGCGATGTGACGCTCGACGGGGTGGCGGGCGCCATCGACGCCAACACGGTCTCCGGCGCGATCGAGGCGCAGGGGCTCGACGGGACCATGTCGTTCACGTCCGTGTCCGGCGACCTGACCCTGGCCGGCGCGTCCGTCGAGCGGCTGGCGGCCCGCACGGTGAGCGGCCGCATCGCCGCCGACGTCGACCTGGCCCGGGACGGCGCCGTCGAGGTCAACACGGTCTCGGGCGAGGTGGCGCTGCGCGTCCCCGCGTCCACCGGCGCGCAGGTCGCGCTCAACTCGGCCGCCGGGCGGATCGAGACGTCCTTCGCGCTCGACCGGCAGGAGCGCACCGTCTCGCGCGCCGTCACCGGCAAGACGGGGGACGGCTCGGGCCGCATCTCGGTCAACACGGTGTCCGGCGCGATCGCCCTCCTCGGCCGCGACGACGACGCGCCGGAGATCACCACACCCCGAATGGAGAAGTGACGACGTGAGCCCCGTCTTCGGCCACGGTCGCCTGCGGCTGTACCTGCTCAAACTGCTGGAGGAGAGCCCGCGGCACGGCTACGAGGTGATCCGGCTCCTGCAGGACCGGTTCCTCGGGGTCTACTCCCCCTCCCCCGGCACGATCTATCCGCGGCTGGCCCGGCTGGAGGCCGAGGGCCTGGTCACCCACGAGGTGGTCAAGGGCAAGAAGGTGTACTCGCTGACCGACAAGGGCCGCGAGGAGCTGGAGCGCCGGATGGACGAGCTGGCCGATCTGGAGGAGGAGATCGCCGCCTCCGCGCAGGAGTTCGCCCGCGGCGTGCAGGAGGACGTCCGGCAGACCGTCCGGACGCTGCGCGAGGAGCTGACCCAGGCCGCCCGGACGATGCGCGACCAGGGCAAGACGACGTCCAAGGACGCGTGGAAGGAGACCACCGAGCGCCAGAAGGACGAGTGGCGCCGGCAGAAGGAGCACTGGCGGGAGCAGAAGCAGGCGTGGAAGGAGGAGTGGCGGCAGAACTGGGACGACGCCTGGAAGACGGCGACCGGTACCCGCGAGGACGTCGCCCGCCTCAAGCTGGAGCGCCTGCTCCGCCGGTTCGTCGAGGACGTCCGCAAGTCGGCGAAGAAGGCCCGGCTGGACGACGACGACCTCGCCGCCGCGCAGGCCCTCCTCGACGAGACCCGCGAGCGGCTGCGGAACGAGATCTTCGACCGGAGGCCGTGACCGGCCTCCCGGCCACGGCCCGCCCTACGGCGTCAGGGCGTCACGTCGTCACGGCGTGAAGACGATCTTGCCGAAGAGGTCGCCCTCCGCCATCGCGGCGAAGCCCTCCTTCGCCCGGCTCAGCGGCAGCGCCCGGTCGACGTGCGGCCGCACGCCGGTCTTGACCAGGAAGCGGGCGAGCCGCTCCAGCTGGTCGCGGGTGCCCATGGTGGAGCCGACGATCTGGAGCTGGAGGAAGAACACCCGGTTCAGCTCGGCGGGCGGCACCTGCCCGCTCGTCGCGCCCGACACCACGATCCGGCCGCCGGGCCGCAGCGACTTCAGCGAGTGCGACCAGGTCGCCTGCCCCACCGTCTCGATCACGGCGTCGACGCGCTCGGGCAGCCGCGCGCCCGTCTCGAAGGCGGCGTCCGCCCCGAGCTCCTCGGCCCGCTTGCGCTTGGCCTCGCTGCGGCTGGTGGCGTAGACGCGGTAGCCGGCGGCGGCCGCCAGCGCGATCGCCGCGGTCGCGACGCCGCCGCCCGCGCCCTGCACCAGCACGGACGCGCCGGGCTGGAGCCCGGCCTTGTCGAACAGCATGCGGTACGCGGTGAGCCACGCGGTCGGCAGGCAGGCCGCCTCCTCGAACGACAGCTCCGCGGGCTTGGGGACGAGGTTGCGGCGCGGCACCGCGACCTTCTCCGCGAGCGTCCCGGGGTGGGTCTCCGACAGCAGCGACCGCTTCGGGTCGAGGGTCTCGTCGCCGCCGCCCCGGGCCGGGTCGCCGATCACCGAGTGGACGATGACCTCGTTGCCGTCCTCGTCCACCCCGGCCGCGTCGCAGCCGAGGATCATGGGGAGCCGGTCGGCGGACATCCCGACGCCCTTCAGGGACCACAGGTCGTGGTGGTTGAGCGCGGCGGCCTTCACCGTGACGGTCGTCCACCCGTCCGGTACCTCGGGATCGGGCCGCTCCCCCAGCGTGAGCCCGTTCAGCGGATTGTCTGCGTCGATCTGTGTGGCCGTGACAGCGAACATGAACCGACACTAACCGCCGGCCGCCCGCGCAAACGGCCCGCCCCCGCCTGTCGGGGACGGGCCGCGTGCTCGGACGTCACAGGACCTTGGAGAGGAAGTCCTGGGTGCGGGGGTGTTTCGGGTTGGTCAGGACCTCCCGGGGGGTGCCCTCCTCGACCACGACGCCGCCGTCCATGAAGACCAGCGAGTCGCCGACCTCGCGGGCGAAGCCCATCTCGTGGGTGACCACGACCATGGTCATGCCGTCGAGGGCGAGCTGCTTCATGACCTCCAGGACCTCGCCGACGAGCTCGGGGTCCAGGGCGGAGGTCGGCTCGTCGAACAGCATCAGCGCGGGCTCCATGGCGAGGGCCCGCGCGATCGCCACCCGCTGCTGCTGCCCGCCGGACAGCTGCGCCGGGTAGCTGCTCACCTTGTCGCCGAGCCCGACCCGGGTCAGCAGGGCGACGGCCCGTTCCCGGACCTGCGCCTTCGGCTGCCTCTTCACCCGGCAGGGCGCCTCCATGACGTTCTCCAGGGCCGTCATGTGCGGGAAGAGGTTGAACCGCTGGAACACCATGCCGATCTCGCGGCGCTGGGCGGCGACCTCCCGGTCGCGCAGCTCGTAGAGCTTGCCGCCCTTCTCCCGGTAGCCGACGAGGTGGCCGTTCACCCACAGCCGCCCCGCGTTGATCTTCTCCAGGTGGTTGATGCAGCGCAGGAACGTCGACTTGCCGGACCCGGACGGCCCGACGACGCACATCACCTCGCCGGGCTTGACCTCCAGGTTGATGCCCTTGAGCACCTCCAGGCGGCCGAACGACTTGTGCACCTCCTCGGCCTTGACCATCAGCCCGCCGCTCTCGACCGCCGGCTCAGGGACGCCGGGGGCGGCGCCCACGATGTCCTCGCCTCCGCTCACTGGCCGCCTCCTCCGCCGCGGAAGCGGAGCCGCTGCCTGGCCTCCGCCCCCTTGCTGGTGCCCCTGCTGTAGTACCGCTCCAGGTAGTGCTGCCCGATCATCATGAGCGAGGAGATGAGCAGGTACCACAGGCAGGCCATCACCAGCATTGGAATGATCTTGTAGGTGCTGGCGTAGATGGTCTGCGCGGTGAAGGTCAGCTCCGAGTACGGGACGGCCACGACGAGCGAGGTGTTCTTCAGCATCGAGATCGCCTCGTTGCCCGTCGGCGGGACGATGACGCGCATCGCCTGCGGCAGCACGATCCGCCGCATCGTCTGCATCCGGGACATGCCGAGCGCGCTCGCGGCCTCCTGCTGGCCCTCGTCCACCGACAGGATGCCGGCCCGGACGATCTCGGCCATGTACGCGGCCTCGTTGAGGATCAGCCCCAGCGACGCCGCTATCGCGGCGTTGACCAGCTCCTGCGTCTTCCACGTCTCGAACTCGGGACCGAACGGGATGCCGATCCCGACCGTCGGGAACAGCGTGCCGATCGCGCCCCAGATGAGCAGCTGCGTGTAGAGCGGCGTACCGCGGAAGAACCACAGGTACACCCAGGCCGCGCCGCTGAGCAGGGGGTTGGCCGACAGCCGCATCAGCGCGAGCACGATGCCGAGCACGACGCCGCCGACCATGGCGGCCAGGGTGAGCCAGACGGTGTTCCGGACGCCCTTGAGCACCGGGTCCGAGAACAGGTACTTCCACTGCTCCGCCCAGTCCAGCGCCTTGCTGGTCAGCAGGAAGTGGATGAACATGGCGACCAGCACGAGGACGACCGCCGCCCCGAGCCAGCGGCCCGGATGCCGGACCGGGACGGCCTTGATCGCCTCAGGCCGTCCCTTCTCGACGTCGTTGTCGACCGTCATGCGATCAGCTCTGCGCCCCGTTGATCTTGGGTTCGGTGATCGCACCGGTCTCCACACCGGCATCGGTGAGGATCTTCTTGTAGGTGCCGTCCGCGATCAGCGCCTTCAGCGCGCCCTGGATGGCCTCCTTGAGCTGGCCGGAGTTCTTGCCGATCGCGTAGCCGTAGGGGGCGGTGTCGTAGGTCTGGCCGATGATCTGCAGCTTGCCGCCGGTCTTCTTCACCGCGTCGCCGACGATGGGCGAGTCGGCGGCCATGCCGTCGACCTTGCCCGCCACCAGGTCGTTGTTGACCTCGGTCTGCTGCTTGCGGACGACGGGCTTGATGGCCGGCTTGCCCGCGTCGGTGCACTTCTTGCTGCGCGCCTTGAGGTCGTCGACCTGCACGGTGCCCTGCTGGACGCCGATGGACTTGCCGCAGGCGTCGTCGGGGTTGACGCCCTTCGGGTTGCCCTTCAGCACGGCCCAGGTGGTCCCGGCCGAGTAGTAGGTGACGAAGTCGACGGCCCCCTCCCGCTCCTTGGTGTCGGTGAAGGAGGAGACGCCGGCCTCGTACTTGCCGGACTGGACGCCCGGGATGATGGTGTCGAAGCCCGCGTTGCTGTACTCGGTCTTCAGGCCGAGCTTGGCCGCGACCGCGTTGAAGAGGTCGACGTCCCAGCCGACGATCTTCTGCGAGGCCGGGTCGACGGACTCGTTGGGCGGGTACGAGGCGTCGGTGCCGATCGAGATCTTCCCGTCGCTCTTGATGGCGGCCGGGACCATCGCCGCGAGCTTGCTGTCCACGCTCGTGTTCGAGGCCGCGGAGCCCGAGTCGCCCGAGTCGTTGCTGTCGCCGCATGCGGACAGCGCGAGCGCGCCCGTCAGTACGAGCGCGCTCACCGCGACGGCGCGGCGGCGCAGAGAACCGGTGATCACTGGTCCCCCTCCAGGTGGTTTCGTCGGATCCGCGTAGATCCGAAGGTCAGGTGCACAGTTTGGCGTACAACGTCCCTGATCTGGATAAAGGGTGCGAAACAATCACGCAACGAGGCAGCCCCAGATCAATATGCGTTGACCGGGGTATGCCTAACGCAACGCGACGGACCGGACACGGTGTGGGCACGGTCACGTGACGGTCACCACCCACCCCGGCCTGGGGAGGGGCACCACCCCGTGTGGCACAATCAGACAACGGGTGACCCCCGTGCGTCGCGAGACACCACCAGGTGACCGGCCACCACACCACCACCGCGGCGGGATCGCAAGAAAGCCAACTTTCACTGACAGGGGTCGCTGTGGCTGCTGAGCCCATTCCCACCGAACCGCCCTCACTGGACGACGATCCGGCCTTCCCGCTGCACCGCGGCGGCAAGCTCGAGATGCGCTCGACCATCCCCGTCCGCAACAAGGACGATCTCTCGCTGGCCTACACGCCGGGCGTCGCCCGCGTGTGCACCGCGATCGCCGACAACCCCGAACTGGCCTACGACTACACCTGGACCTCCAAGGTCGTCGCGGTCGTGACCGACGGCACCGCCGTGCTCGGCCTCGGCGACATCGGCCCGGCCGCGTCCATGCCGGTCATGGAGGGCAAGTCCCTGCTGTTCAAGGAGTTCGCGAACGTCGACTCGGTGCCGATCGCGCTGAACTGCACCGGCGTCGACGAGATCGTCGACACCGTGATCCGGATGGCCCCGAGCTTCGGCGGCATCAACCTGGAGGACATCAGCGCCCCCCGCTGCTTCGAGATCGAGGACCGGCTGCGCGCCGCCCTCGACATCCCCGTCTTCCACGACGACCAGCACGGCACCGCCATCGTCGCGCTCGCCGCCCTCACCAACGCGGCGCGCTACGTCGGCAAGCCGCTGTCGGAGCTGCGCGCGGTCGTGGCGGGCGCGGGCGCGTCCGGCATCGCGGTCTCGCAGATCCTGATCGAGGCGGGCATCGGCGACATCGCCCTGTCCGACAGCAAGGGCATCATCCACGAGGGGCGCGACGGCCTGAACCCCGTCAAGGAGCGCATCGCGGCGATCACCAACCGCTCGCACCTGAAGGGCTCCACGGAGGAGGCGCTGCGCGGCGCCGACGTGTTCATCGGCCTGTCCGGCAGCACCGTCCACGAGTCGTGCGTCGCCACGATGTCGGAGAACGCGATCGTCTTCGCGCTCTCCAACCCCACTCCGGAGGTCCACCCGGAGGTCGCCCGGCGGCACGCCAAGGTCGTCGCGACCGGCCGCAGCGACTTCCCGAACCAGATCAACAACGTGCTGGCGTTCCCGGGCATCTTCCGCGGCGCGCTGGACGTCCGGGCCCACACCATCACCGAGGGGATGAAGCTGGCCGCGGCGAACGCCCTGGCCGACATCGTCGGCGACGACCTGACCGCCGACTACGTCATCCCCGGCCCCTTCGACGACCGGGTGGCCCCCGCCGTCACGGCCGCGGTCGCCGCGAAGGCCCGCGAAGAGGGCGTCGCCCGCATCTGACCCTTCGACGGCCCGTGTCCCGCCCGGGGCACGGGCCGTCGGACACGGGCCGTGTCAGGGCGGTTCGACATGGTTGTTCTCCCACGCCCAGGTGACGATGCCGACCCGGTTGCGCACCCCCAGTTTGGTCTGGATGCCCGACAGGTGGCTCTTGACGGTGCTGAGCGAGATGAACAGCTCGGCGGCGATCTCCTGGTTGGTGCGGCCGCGCGCCAGGGCCCGGACGACTTCGAGTTCGCGGTCCGACAGGGGCGGGGGCCGCACGGCGCGCGGCGGGGCCGAGGCGGCCGCCAGGTGCCGCAGCAACCGGACGGTGACGGCGGGCGAGACCAGCGCCTCGCCGTTGTGGGCGGCGCGGACCGCCTCGACGAGCAGCGCGGGCCCGGCGTCCTTGAGGACGAAGCCGACCGCGCCGCCGCGCAGCGCCCCGTACACGTACTCGTCCAGGTCGAAGGTGGTGACCACGACGACCCGCATCGGGTCGGGCACCCCCGGGCCCGCCAGCGCGCGGGTCACCGCGATGCCGTCGAGCCGGGGCATCCTGATGTCGACCAGGCACACGTCCGGGCGCAGCCGCCGCGCCAGGTCGACCGCCTCGGCCCCGTCGGCCGCCTCCGCGACGACGCTGATGTCGGGCTGGTCCTCCAGGATCAGCCGCAGCCCGCGGCGGATCATCGCCTGGTCGTCGGCGAGCAGGACCGAGATCGTCATTTGGGCTCCCCCGCGGGGACGGGCAGCTCCGCCCGCACGGACCAGCCGCCGCCGGGCCGCGGTCCGGCGCACAGCGAGCCGCCGAGCGATTCGACGCGTTCACGCATGCCGATCAATCCGTAACCGCCGCGATGGGGGTGCCGGGCCGGCACCGCCGGGGCGTCGTCGGCGACTTCGACGCAGACGCCGTCCGGGCCCTGCTGGACGGTGACCGTGACGGACCGGGCCCCGGGCGCGTGCCGCAGCACGTTCGTCAGCGCCTCCCGGGCGACGCGGTACACGGTGGTGGTCACCTCCGGCGGCCACTGGGCGTCCGCGGGCCCGTCCGGCATGCTCAGCCGCACCTCCGGGCCCTGCCGGCGGAAGCGCTCCACCAGAGCGCCCAGGCGCTCCGTCCCCGGCGACGCCGGCGCCGCGTCGTCGGCGTCGCGCAGCAGCCCGACGACCCGCCGCATCGCGGCCAGCGCCTCGGTGCCCGCCGCCTCCATCTCGCCGAGGTACTCGCCCACCCGCTCCGGGTTCCGCCGCGCGACCACCTGGGCGCCCTGAGCCTGGACCACCATGCCCGTGATGTGGTGGGCCACGACGTCGTGCAGCTCCCGGGCCAGCTCCAGCCGCTCGTCCCGGCGGACGTCCTCGACCACCCGGCGCGCCCGCGCGTCCAGGAGCCGCAGCGGGAGCCCGGCGCCGACGGCGGCCAGCCAGACCAGGCCGTCCAGCGCCGTCAGCGCCGCGAGGCCGTCGGACGGCGTGCCGGCGGCGAGCTGACCGGCGATGATCAGCACGGGTCCGGCGGCCGCGACGGCGGCGGCCCGCGCCGGCGCGAGGGTCCGGAGGGCGGAGCCGGTCAGCACCGCCAGCCCCAGGGTCATCGCCGGGCTGGGCTCGGCGGGAAGGTCGGGGCCGGCCAGGCGGACGAGGACGGCCGCCGCCGCGAGGCCGAACCCGGCGACCGCCGGCCAGAGCGGCCTGCGCAGCCCCAGCAGCGCGGGGACGCACACCACCGCCGCGGAGACGGCGCCCGGCGCCCAGTACCAGCCGCCCCAGGTCTGCGCGATGGCGGCGGCCTGCACGGCGATCGCCGCGAGGAACACGGCGGCGAGCCCCGCCACGGAGGCGCCCCGGCCCCATCCACCCGGAACG
Source organism: Spirillospora sp. NPDC049024 (assembly GCF_040649235.1). Taxonomy (NCBI): domain Bacteria; kingdom Bacillati; phylum Actinomycetota; class Actinomycetes; order Streptosporangiales; family Thermomonosporaceae; genus Spirillospora; species Spirillospora sp. NPDC049024. The sequence continues at coordinate 255,992 of NZ_JBEZFD010000013.1, read as the reverse complement.
GTCACGCCGACGAGGCTATCCCCGCTCCGACCGGTGCCGCATGCGGACGGATCGCCGCCGGGGGCGTCCCGGGCGCGGCCCGCCCCTACCACCGCGGCCGGCCGGTCGGCGGCGACCCGGCGTCCGGCGCACCGGACCGCCGGAGGAGGTCGAACGCGCGGAGCGCCGACCCCGCGACGAACCCGCCGGCCACCAGCAGCGTGGCCAGGGCCATCGGGGCGGTGGGCCCGGCGGACCAGCCGAGCGCGGTGACCGCGGCGCCGCCCGCGGCGACGGCGAGCGCCGACGGCACCGGCAGCGACCTGAGCGAGGAGCCGACGAGCACGGCGAGGGCCAGGGCCGTCGTGGGCGACGGCTCCCGCGGCAGGTCGGCCGCGAGGGACCCCGCCACGGCACCGGCCGCCACGACCACGCCCGCGACCGGGGGCCACGCCCTTCGCCGCCCGCGCAGCAGCGCCAGCCCGCACACCACCGCGGAGACGGCGGTGGTGTAGAGCCAGTAGGCACCGCCCCAGCTGCGGATGAGCATGTACGCCGTGAAGGCGGCGCCCAAGGCGAACACCATGCCCAGCCCCGCGTTGACCAGCACGTCCGTTTTCGCCGGAGGCCCGCCGGCACCATCCTGATGACCGTTCGTATGCGACATGGGAGACCTGGTTTCGCTGTCGGGGATCGGTCGCTTCACGCGCGCCGGACGCGCCGCAGGGCGACCGCGGTGAGGAGCGCGCCGAGCACCAGGTACAGCCCGGTCTCGGCCAGCTGGAAGCCCCAGTAGCGGTCACTGGGCTGGTACTCGACGTCGACGTGCAGGTCGAGTGCGGCCAGGCACACGGCGGCGTCGCCGAACGTGCCGCCGGCGCCGGTCTTCGGCGGGGTGTCGAGGCACGCGTTGAACTTGCTCCCGCTGAGCGTCCGCCCGTCCGCGGTGCGCAGCGGGCTGGTCTCGCTGATCCACGCGTCCGGGGCGCCGGGCACCTGCAGGCCGCCGATGACGGGGGCGCCGGTGATGCTGCCCAGGTTCTTGGCCTGGTTGATGGCCTGCGCGGTCATCGGCAGGGCCGTCCTCTCGGACGGCATGAGGTGCGGGCGCACCAGGTTCGGCACCGCGAACTGGACGGCGATGAAGACGACGCCCGTGATGGCCATAGCCGGAAGCGTCCGGCGGACGAGCAGACCGATGGTGGTGCCGAGGGCGAAGGAGAGGAGGGCGTAGCCGACCGGGGCGATGTTGCGGGCGCCGAACTCGATCGTCCCGAACCGGTCGGCGGCGACCTCGTCGTAGGGGGCGGCGGCCCAGGTGAGCAGCAGGGCGGCCAGGCCGGCCACGACCAGCGCGGCCAGGCCGACGAACGCCATCCTGCCGATCAGCCAGCGGCGGCGCGTCACGCTCTGGTTCCACACCAGCCGGTGGGTGCCGAGTTCCAGTTCCCGGGCGACCAGCGGCGCCCCCCAGAACGCGCCGATGACGACGGCGATCAGCTGGAGCCCGGCGGCGAGGAACAGCAGCGTGTTCCGGTAGGCCCCCTGGAACTGGACGGCGGCCTGCGCGCAGCCGGCGGGGTCGGTGCACCGGGACCGGTAGGCGTCGTGCGCGTCCCGGATGTCCATGCCCAGGTAGAGCAGATAGGCGGCGATCACGACGAGCCCGGCCGCACCGGCGATCGCCTGGAGGCGGAACTGCCGCCAGTTCAACCAGATCATCGCGCTCCCTCCCGTTCCCGGCCGGCGGGCGCGTTCGCCCGCGACATGTACGCGAGCACCAGCTCTTCGAGCCTGACGGGCTCGGCCCGGAGCGGCAGCCCCGCCGGCGGGAGGCCGGTGCGCACGATCGCGCCGCCGTGCTCCGCCCGGACGACCTCGACGCCGTCGGGCAGCGGGCCGAGGTCGCCGCCGGGCGCGACCAGCCGGTGGTGGCCGGCCAGCAGGTCCCGGACGTCGCCGGCCACCTGGACCCGCGAGTCGCACAGCACGATGAGGTAGTCGCAGACCTGCTCGATGTCGCCGAGCAGGTGCGACGACAGCACGGCGCTCGCGCCCAGCTCCGCGACGAACTCCATCAGGTTCGCCAGGAACCCCTGGCGCGCCAGCGGGTCGAGCGCCGCGGCCGGCTCGTCGAAGATCAGCAGTTCGGGCCGCTTGGCGGCGGCGACGGTCAGCGCCAGCTGCGCGCGCTGTCCGCCCGACAGCCGTCCCGCCTTCTGCTCCGGGTTCAGCCCGACCTGCCCGATGCGCCGTTCGGCCAGCCCCCGGTCCCAGGACGGGTTCAGGCGCGCCCCCATGCGCAGGTGGTCGGCCACGCTGAACGACGGGTACACGGGCGTGTTCTGGGCCACGAACCCGACCCTGGCCAGGTGCGCGGCGCTCGCCGCCGGACGGGACCCCAGGACGCGCAGCGAGCCCGACGTCGGCTCCAGAAGCCCGCAGGCCAGGTTCAGCAGCGTCGACTTGCCGGCCCCGTTCGGGCCCACCAGGCCCACGACGCGACCGGCCGGAACGCGCAGGTCGACGTCGCTCAGCGCCGCCCTGCGTCCGTATCTCTTCGTCAGTCCCTCGGCGTGCAGCATCGGGACCGGATCTTCAAGTGGCATGCCGGAATCGTCGGCGACGGCGCCGCCTCGGATCACCGGCCCAAAGCACGGTTCACGCCCGCGGCGGTCGTACTTTCGGCTGGTTCGACGCCGTGGCTCAGCGGGACGGGGGTCCGGTCACCGCGCCGGCCGCCGGGCCATGTGCACGCGCGGGCGGGGCCAGTAGCGGCCCACGACCCGCCCCACGACGAGGTCGTCGGGGACGGGGCCGAAGTCCCAGCTGTCGCGGCGCCCACGGGCGCGCTGGTTGTCGCTCTCCAGCCACCATCCGTCCCCGGAGCGGTGCGAGACGCGTTTGACGATGAGCAGCTCGCGCCGTTCCGGGTGCTCGGCCACGACCACGTCGCCCGGGGCTGGGCGGGCTCCGGTCCGGACGACGAGCCAGTCCCCCGGGCGCAGGCCCGGGAGCATCGAGTCGCCGGTGACCTCCACGGTCGCCAGCCTGCGCGCGGCGGCGACGGCGAGCGCCGCGGCTCCTGCGAGGGCCCACAGCGGACGGTGGCGGGGGGTCCGGAGCCGCATGGTCCTCCTCGTCGGCCCGCATACTTCGGCGGGCGGCGGTCACAACACTGCTGGAGAGGTTCCGGGCCGGACGGCCCGGGTCTTAGGCCGAATTACCGAGCGCCCTGCCCGGACGGGCCCCGGGGCACAAGGGTAATGTCGGGGACCTGAGCATGATCCGCAACGAGGGAAGGGAATCGCAGGTGTTGCTCAAGCTTCTGCGCCCGAAGACCACGGTGTCTGCGCACTGCGACCTGCCGTGCGGCGTCTACGACCCGGCGCAGGCCCGGATCGAGGCCGAGTCCGTGAAGGCGATCATTGAGAAGTACGCCGCCAACGAGGACCCGGAGTTCCGCGCCCGGGCGATCCTGATCAAGGAGCAGCGCTCGCAGCTGGTCAAGGAGCACCTCTGGGTGCTGTGGACCGACTACTTCAAGCCGCCGCACTTCGAGAAGTACCCGCAGCTCCACCAGCTGTTCAACGAGGCGACCAAGCTCGCCGGCGCCTCGGGCACCAAGGGCAGCATGGACGCCAAGGCGGCCGACGACCTGCTCGCGAAGATCGCCGAGATCGACAAGATCTTCTGGGAGACCAAGCAGGCCTGACCGCCTCCAGGTCATCGCGAGGGCCGTCCGCCTCCGGACGGCCCTCGCGGCATGCCAGGGGCTCGCGGCACATCAGGGCCCGCAGCACATCAGGGCCCGCAGCACATCAGGGCCCGCAGCACGCCAGGGCCCGCAGCACGCCAGGGCCCGCAGCATGCCAGGGGCCGCGGCGATGTTCAGGAGGCCGTCATGTGGGCGGCGCGGGCCGCCAGGGCGTCCAGGACCTCGGTGTGGCGGTCGTCGACGCTGATCTCCATGGTGAGCGCGCCGTCGGCGGCGGTCACGGCGAAGGTGAAGAACGAGCAGCAGCCCGTCTCCCGGGCGGCGAGTTCGGCGGCCCGCGCGGCCAGCCGCGGTTCGGGGCGCAGGTCCATCCGCACCCGGCCCGGCCCGGCGGACCGCACGGCGGTCACCGCCTCGGCGAACAGCGCGTCGAACTCGGCCACCCGCAGCGGCCGCTCGGCGGTCGGCAGCGCGCACGCCTGCGGCGCCCATCCCTGGTCGTCCGGCCGGGCCGGCACCTGCTGAAGTTCCATGGCCCGAACGTAAGCCCGTACCTCGGTACCGGATGCAACCCCGGCCTGGGCGCCGCTCCTCAGCCGGCGGAGGGGCGGGCGGCGCGGGTGAGGGCGTCGCCGGTGAGCCGGTAGACCGTCCACTCTCCCTGAGGGGTGGCGTCGAGGGCCTCGTAGAACCCGATCGCCGGCTCGTTCCAGTTCAGGACGGACCATTCGACGCGACCGTAGCCGCGGTCGTCGGCGATGCGGGCCAGCTCGGTGAGGAGCGTCTTGCCGTAGCCGTGGCCGCGGTACTCCGGCTCGACGAACAGGTCTTCGAGGTAGATGCCGTGCGTGCCGTTCCACGTGGAGAACGTGAGGAACCACACGGCGAACCCGACGACCCGGCCGTCATGCTCGGCGACGTGGGCGAAGACCTTGGGGTCGTCGCCGAACAGGCGGTCGTGCAGCTGCTCCTCGGTCGCCTTCACCTCGTGGAGGGCCCGTTCGTAGTCCGCCAGCTCGCGGATCAGCCGCAGGATGTCCGGGACGTCGCCGGGTGTCGCGTAACGAATCACAGGGGCAGGCTATTCGAGCGGCGGCAGTGCGGCGGCGGGGTCGGCCCACCGGTCGTTGGGGACGAGCGGGTACCAGCCGGGCCGCCCGGGGTCGCGGTCGTAGGCGTAGCCGCCGAGCTCCCTGTACAGCTCCGCGTACTCGGCCAGCTTGTCGCGGTCCAGGCCGACGCCGAGGCCGGGGCCCGACGGGACCGGGATCCTGCCGCCCTCGTAGCGCATCGGGCCGCCCTCGATCACGTCGTCGGCGAGGTGGTGGTAGTGCGCGTCGGCGGCGTAGGTGAGGTTGGGCAGGACGGCGCCGAGGTGCAGCATGGTGGCGAGCTGGATGCCGAGCTCGCCGGAGGAGTGGACGGCGACGCCGATCTGGAACGTCTCGCACACGCCGGCGGCCTTCACGCACGGCCGGATGCCGCCCCAGAACGTGGTGTCGAGCAGGACGACGTCCGCGCTGCGGCGCAGCACGTTCGCGGCGAGCTGCTCGAAGTTGACGACGACGGTGTTGGTGGCGAGCGGGACGTTCACGCGCTCGCGGACGAGCCGCAGCCCCTCCAGCCCGAGGACGGGGTCCTCCAGGTAGTCGTTGGGGAGGTCCTCGATGGCCTTGCCGAAGCGGAGGCCCTCCTCCAGGCTCAGCACGGAGTTCGGGTCGTAGCGGAACCGGTCGCCCGGGAACGCCTCGGCGAGCGCCTTGTAGCACTCCAGCTCGTGGCCCGGCGGGAACACGCCGCCCTTCAGCTTGTGGACGGTGAAGCCGTGCGCGTCCTTGAGCGCGCGGGCGTGCTCGACGAGCTGCTCGGGGGTGCGGACCTCCGGCGAACCCCCGGCGCCCGGGTAGCGGTAGAACAGGTAGGACGCGAACGGGACGGAGTCGCGGATGCGGCCGCCGAGCAGGTCGTGCACCGGTACGCCGAGATGCTTGCCGACGAGGTCGAGGCAGGCGAACTCGATGGCGGCGAGCATCTGGGTGCGGTTGTTGTAGAGGCTCGCCGTCGGATTTGCGATCTTGAAGCGGAGCGTCTCCAGCTCGAACGGGTCGTGGCCCTCCAGGTGCGGGGCGAGGGCCTGGAACGCGGCCTCGGCGCTCTGCCCGCCGCCGCCCATCTCGCCGAGCCCGACCAGGCCGTTGTCGGCCTCGACCTCGACGATCGTCCGGACGAAGCGGCCCCAGTGGGCGCCGTTGCTGTGCAGGAGGGGCGCCTCCAGCGGCACGGTGACCGTGGTGGCGCGGATGCCTGTGATCTTCATGTGTCCCCGATCCGTACTCAACGCCGAACCGTGACGGTGGCGACGCCGCAGGCGGGCAGCCGCACCGTCATGGTGCCGTCCCGGACGGGCAGCTCCGCCGGGTCACGCTCCAGACCGCCGCTCAGCAGGGCGCTCGCGGCGCCCGGCACGTGCAGGCCCGTCTCGACCGGGCCGGCGGCGAGCGACTGGAGCCGGACGGCCAGGCCGTCGCCGTCGCGCGCGCGGCCGACGGAGGTGACGAGCACGTCCGGGTCGTCCACGCGCAGGAAGGTTCCCGAGTCGGCCGCGGGCATGTCGCCGGTGGCGAGGGTGGCGACGAACGGGTCGGTGATCCCGGCGGCCGTGCGGGCGCCGAGCCGGCGGCCCGAGCCCGCCGCGCCGGACGCGAACGCGTACCGGAAGGTGGTCTCGCCCTGCTGCTGGGACGGGAAGTTGGTGTCCCAGATGTTGTTCAGCGCCCACGAGTAGACGGTGCCGTCCTCGTTGTCGAGCGTGGGCGGGAACGGCGCGTAGGGCATGTGGATGGAGCCGAACTGGACGAGCGGCGCCTCCAGCGTCGCCCACGCGACGGTCAGGTCGGGGTCCTCGAACGCGACCCAGTGCCGGATCGGGCGCATGTGCTCCGCCGATCCCGGCACGCTCGGGACGCCGGTGCCGCCGACGCCGCCGGTCAGCTCCCAGGCGGCGGGCGGGCCGTCCACGGCGAACGGGAAGGCGAAGAAGACCGCCTCCTTGGCCGCGGTGGGCTGCTTGCCGAGCTGGTAGCGGACGTCCACGCGCGGCACCCCGGCGTAGAGGTCGATGGTCGTGCGCAGCCAGTCGACGCCCTTTCCGTGCAGCTCGACGACGAGCCGCTCCCCGGCGGGGGTGCGGGTGCACTCGGTGACGGTGGCGTGGGTGGCGACGGCCCGGTCGCCGAGCATCGTCTTGTCGTGCACGAGCATGTGCCCGGACATGTGGTTGAAGTGCGGCGCGGTCGCGTACCGGTCGTAGACGTACTGCCCGAACCCGGCGACGGAGTCGGCGTTCACCAGCTCGCGGCCCGCGGTCTTGTCGAAGACGGAGCCGATGTGCCCTTCGCGGACGTCGTAGGACACCCGGTAGAACTCGTTCTCGATCGTCCCGCCGAGGCCGAGGTCCACCGGCTCCGGCGCCGCCGCCCCGGCCCGGACGACGTCCACGCGGACGTACCCGTGGCCGGGGACGTCCGGGACCACCGCCTCCAGGTGGCGGCCGATGGGGCGGGTGGGCCACTCGTCCGGGTCGACCTCCTCCTCGCGGTGCGGGACGGGTTCGCCGGTGCGGGCGTCCACGAGCGCGATGGGCACGTCCACGGCGACGATGTCGCGAGGCAGGAACGCGCGGGCCGCGTCGGTGCGGGCGGCGGTGCCGGGGTTGACGACGAGGAACGAGGCGAGCGCGCCGGGCGCGGCGCCGAACGTCGCGCCGATCCGCCGCGCGCCGGCCTGGAGGAGGTCGAGCGCGTCGTCGTGGGCCTGGTAGCCGACCTGGGACTTTCGGGTCCACTGGAGGCCGCCGGAGTCGCCGCCCTCCTCTGCGTCCTCCCACGGGTTGGCGGCGCCCCAGGTGTGCTCGTCGAACAGCGCGGCCCGGTCGTAGGCCTCGTCGATCGCCCTGGTGGCCGAGAGGGAGGCGCCGGTGCGCTCGCCGCTGCGCTCGTCGGCGAGGGCGTGCAGCGTCTCGGCGGCCCGCAGGACGTTCTGTGCCCGCCGGACGTAGCCGAGCGGCCGGGCGCCTGAGCCGAGGCCGTCGGCCCACCAGTCCGTCCAGTCGCCCTCGTGGGTCTGGAGCCGGTCGCCGTGGTGCTCCTCGACGTACTCGAAGAAGTCGGCGTTGGTCGCCATCCGCAGCCGCGGGTACGCCCAGGTCTCGTTCCAGCGGTGCGCGATGTCGGCGGGGACGATCGACGGCCCGGCGTTGTCGGCGTGCGCGCCCTGGACGCGCAGGTGGACGGCGTCCAGGAAGTCGGGGTCCTTGGCGGCGCCGACCTGGCCGGGCGCGGCGTACCAGCCGAACGTCCCGGGCCCGTAGGGGTAGGGCCGGTCGGCGAGGGAGCCGAGGTAGCGGGGCAGCAGGTCCTCGGCGAGGTCGTAGCCGTCGACGAGCCCGACCGTGTTGCCCTCCATGTAGGCCATGCCGTGCGGGGTGTCGGTGAACCAGACGATCAGCTCGCCGCCGCCCGGCGACCGCCACCGGAACGGGCGGGCGAGCCGGTCGCCGCCCGTGATGTACGGGACGGAGCGCCCGGCCCAGTTGTGCGCGGCGGCGAGGTACCGGACGCCCGCCGCGTTCAGGGCGTCCACCGTCCCGACGACCGCGCCCGGGATGTCGGTGTGCATCGCCGACCGGACCTCGATGCCGTGCTCGCGCCGCAACTGCTCCACGAAGCGGAGCTGCCGGTACAGCTCCTCCGTCGAGCAGGCCTCCGTGTGCAGCTGCATTGGGAACGCGGTGACCTCGATCTGGCCCGCGCGGGCCCGCTCGGCGAACTCGGCCACCTGGTCCTCGGGACGAGTGGCGAGCCAACGCAGGGCGGGCATGGACGACTCGACCGACCAGCGGAACCGCGCGTCGTCCGGGCGCCCGTCGGTCTCCCGCGCCAGCCGCAGCGCCGCGTCGAGGTAGTCGAGGTGGTGCCGCAGGACGGTGCCCTGCGTGTCGGTGTAGCCGATGTCGAGATGCGAGTGGTGGACGACGAAGACGTTCCACTTGCGCTGCGGGGTGACGTCGACCGGCGCCGCCCCGACGAGCCCGCCGGAGTCGCGCACCTCCAGGGTGAGCCGGCGGGGCCCGTCCACCTCGGGGACGAGCAGCGTGACGACCCCACCCTCGACCGCCGCCGAGGCGACCTCGGCGTCACCGTCCTTGAGGGCCACCTCCACAGGGCCGCCCCCGGACAGCGCCAGCCGGACGGCCTGGAGGAGCGCGCCGCCCTCGTCCCGCTTGAACAGCGGCAGCACGGCGGCGCGCACCGACAGCCCCCGCACCGCGAGCACCTCCGCGGAGGTGTCCTGGCGCAGCGCGTCACGGATCCCGTCATAGTCGGGCGAGCCGAGGCTCGCCTGAAGCAGGCGACTCGTCATCGTTATGCGTCAATCTCTCTTTCGGGAGCCTTCAGAACTGGGCGAGGGTTAGGCCGCGGGTGAATAGGCGTTGGGTCGCCAGGAAGAGCACGACGGTCGGTAGGGAGACCACCAGGCCGGCGGCCAGTGCGATCGGCACGGGGGTTCCGGCGTAGACGTCGGTGGTCAGCGCGGACAGTTCGGCCCACACGGGCCGGACGGTCTCCGACTGCGAGAGCGTCAGGCCGAACAGCAGGTCGTTCCAGACGAAGGTGAACTCCAGGATGAACACGGCGGCGAGGGCCGCCGCCGACAGCGGCAGGTAGATCCGCCAGAAGATCCGGAAGGTGGACGCGCCGTCCAGCCGGGCCGCCTCGAAGATCGACACGGCGACGTTGCCGAAGAAGTTGCGCATCACCAGGGCGGCCAGCGGCACGTTGACCGCCGAGTAGATGATGATCAGCCCGAGGTGGCCGTCGTACAGCGCCACCTTGCTGTAGCCGACGAACAGCGGCACCAGGAGCATCTGGAACGGCACCACCGTCCCGGCGAAGATCACCACGAACCAGGCGAAGCCGTGCCGGAGCCGCAGCACCACGATCGCGTATCCGGCGAGCGCGCCCATCAGGACGGCCAGCGCGGGCGAGACGACGCTGTACAGCAGCGTGCTGAGCAGGGTGTCGCCCACGGCGGTCCGGTCCCAGGCCTGCGCGATGTTGTCGAGCAGGCCGATGGAGGACGGCGGCCTCACCGCGTCCGACGGGTCGTAGTCGCGGGCCGGCCGGAGCGCGTTGGCGACGATCAGGTAGGTCGGAAAGAGCCACACCAGGCCCAGCACCGCCAGCACGGCCCGGCGCACGTGGACCAGTTTCGCTCCGTTCATCGCGGCGTCTCCTCCCTGCTCGCCTGGCGGCGCAGGTACACGTACGAGGCGAGTCCCGTGACGGTGGTGAGCAGCACCGCGACCGCGGACCCGTAGCCGTACTCGTTGGCGACGAACACGTCCCGGTACATGGTCACGGCGAGGGTCTCGGACGAGCGTCCGGGCCCGCCCTGCGTCATCACCCACACGATGTCGAAGTTCTTCAGCCCGGCGACGAGCGCGAGGCCGAACACGACGGTGGTGATGGGGCGCATCAGCGGCCAGACGACGTGCCGGAACATCGACCATCCGGACGCGCCGTCGATGCGGGCGGCCTCGATCGGCCCCTTCGGGATCGACTGGAGGCCGACGACGAACAGCAGCATGTTGACGCCGAGCTGCTGCCACGTCCACACCACGATCATCGCGATGGTGTTGCGGGGGCCGTCCTGCAGGAACGCGGTGTCGCCGCCCGGCATGCCGAGCAGGGTCAGGATCTGGTTCGCCATCCCGTCCGGCTGCAGGATGAAGCCCCAGATCACGCCGAGACCGGCGCCGGACATCGCGTACGGCAGCAGGAACGGCAGCCGGAACCACGCGCCGCGCTTGAGGTCGTAGGAGAGGACGGCGACGAGCAGTCCGAGCCCCACCGGCAGGACGACGGTGCCGACGACCCACAGCAGCGTGTTGCGGATCGACGTGACGAGCGCGTCGTCCTCAAGGAGCCGCTTGTAGTTGTCCAGGCCGGTGAACTCGGGTGAGGCGAGCCCGTCGTAGGTGGTGAAGCTCAGGTACGCCGTCCACAGGAACGGCAGGTAGAGCAGGACGGCGACGAACAGCACGGCGGGCGAGATGTAGACGTGCCGGAACCGGCCGTGCAGCGCGAACCCCTTGCCGGGGCGGGCGCCGGACGCCTTGCGGGGGCCGCCGCCCGCGGGGGGCGCCACCGCCGGCCCGGGACGGTCGGCGGTGGCCTTGTTCGTGCTCATTGATCAGTGCGACTTCCAGTAGTCCTCGTTCACCTTCTGGATGCTCTTGAGGACGTCCATGTAGGTCTCCGGCTTGTTGAGGAACTTGTCGAAGCCGCTGAGCGCCTCGGTGAGCACGGGGGCGGGCGCGGCCTCGAAGTAGCGCAGGACCAGCCGGTTGCCGTCGGAGGCGGCCTCCTTGGTGACCTTGTCCAGCTCGGGGTCGGCGACCTTGACCTTCGGGTTGCCGGACACGTCGCCGCGCGCGTTCGCCCACTTCTCCTGCGCGGCGGGCGTGATCCACCACTTGAGGTACTTGGTGCTCGCGGCGGGGTCGGGGGCCTTGCGCAGCGAGCACAGCGGGCCGCTCTCGAACACCAGCGACCGCTTCGGCAGCGCCGGGTCCACGTTCGGGATGAAGAAGAACCCGTAGTCCGTCCCCTGCTTGAGGCCGCGCTGGGTCATGCTCGTGTTGAACCACGTCCCGTTGATGACCATGGCCGCGTCGCCGGACTTGAAGTGGTCGGCGGGGTCGGCCTTGTCGCCGGGCTTGCTGAACCACCCGGCGTCGATCATCGACTTCCAGCGCTCCATCGCCTTCACGACGCCGGGGTCGGTGTAGGACGCCTGGCCCTTCGACAGCCGCTCGTACAGGTCGGGGTCGGTGCCGGCGAGGATCTGCTCGAACCAGGCGAAGGAGAACAGCGACGTGGGGGTGGTCTGGTTGAAGGGCACCTGCCCCTTCGACTTGAGCGTCTGCGCGGTCTTCTCCAGCTCCGCCCACGTCGTCGGCGGCTTCAGGTCGTACTTCGCGAAGACCTTCTTGTTGTAGAACATGCCCCAGTAGGCGGTGTTCAGCGGGACGCAGTACTGCTTGCCGTCGACGGTGTAGTACTTCTTCAGGTCCTCGGTGAGGTCGCCGCTGCCGATGGCGTCCTGCCAGATCTTCGTGGTCTCGGCGACCTGGTTCTGCTTGACGATCTCTTCGAGGCGCCCGCCGGTCGTCCAGGTGAACAGGTCGGGCTTGACGTTGGTGCGGAACGAGGTCTTGATGAACGCCGTGTAGGTCGGCTCGTCGGTGTAGCCGACCGGCGTCATGCCGAGGCCGGTCTGCTGCTTGCCGAGGGCGCCCATCTGCTCGAAGAAGGGCTTCCACGCGCCCTTGTCGTTGTAGAGCTTGAGCTCGGACTTGCTCCCGCCCGAGTCGCCGGACCCGCAGCCGACGGCGAGTAGCAGCGCGCCCGCGGCGAGCGCGGTCACCTGGAGTCGCTTGGACGGCACCATGGTGAGCCTCCTTCATCGGGCGGCGATGCCCGATCGGGGTGGTCGAAGGATGGAATCAGGGAAGGGTGAACCGGCCGCACGGCACGGGCGCCGGCGGCGGCGGGGCGGCCGCTCAGGCGAGCCGCTGCTCGATCACGTGCTTGATGTCGGCGAGGTGGGACCGCATGAGGGACTCCGCCTCCCGCTCCTCGCCCGCCTCGATGGCGGCGAGGATCGCGGTGTGCTCGTCGAAGTCGCGGACGCGGTCGTCGAAGATCCGCTGTATCGCCCGCTGCTCGGAGGCGTGCACCGACAGCAGGGAGTCGATGACCTCGCAGAGCACGGAGTTGCCCGCGACGCCGGCGACCTCCCGGTGGAAGGACATGTTGGCCTTGTGCAGGCGGGTCTCCGCCTCCTGCCCGGTGCCGCCGAGGTCCGCGCCCGCCTGGTCGAGGATGGCGCGGAGCAGCTCGATGTCGGCGGGCCGCGACCGCCGGGCGGCGCGGCCGGCCAGCGGCGGCTCGATGAGCAGCCGCGCGTCCAGCAGCTGGAGCAGCCGGTCGGCCTCCAGCTCCCGGACGTTGGGGTTGGGGATGACCACGCGTTCGAGGTCGGCGCCCACGTAGATGCCCGAGCCGTGCCGGAGCTGGATCGCCCCGGTGGCCTCCAGCCGGCGCAGCGCCTCGCGCAGCGTCGGCGTCGTCACCGCGAAGCGCTGGGACAGCTCCCGCGCGGACGGCAGCCGGTCGCCGGCGCGCAGGCCGCCGGCCCTGATCAGCTCCAGCATGCGCTCGGTGAGGGCGTCCGCCAGGCTCGGCCGGGCCACATCCTGTGACATCGCCACCTCGTTCCCAAGAAGTAAAGTCATCTAATCACTTAGCGACTGCGCTGTCCAGCCTCCCGAAAAGACATCGCCGCAGGACGGCGCGCTGCTCCTCGAACGCGAGCCGCCCCGGCCGCGCCGACATGATGCCGTCGAAACCGTGGCAGGCGCCCGGCACATGGTGAAGCTCCGTGGGAACCCCGGAGACGATCAACCGGTGCGCGTAGGCGAACCCCTCGTCCCGGAGCGGGTCGAGCTGGGGCAGGAGCACGTAGGCGCGCGGGAGCCCGCTCAGGTCGCCGGCCCGCGCGGGGGCCGCGTAGGCGGGGACGTCCGCCCGCCCGCCGAGGTAGTGGCGCCACATGTGCCGGACGTCGCCGCTGTTGAACAGGGGCGGCTCGGTGAACGTCCGCATGGACGGCGTCGCCATCCGGTCGTCCAGGGCGGGGTACAGGAGCATCTGGAACACCAGCGGCGGACCGCCCTCGTCCCGCGCCCGCAGCGCCACGGCGGCGGCCAGCGCCCCGCCCGCGCTCCCGCCTCCGACCGCGACCCGCCCGGGGTCCCCTCCGAACTCCTCCGCGTGCTCGTGGGCCCAGGCGGTCGCGGCGTAGCAGTCCTCGAACCCGGCCGGGAAGGGATGCTCCGGCGCGAGCCGGTAGTCGACCGACACGACCGCGATCCCGTCCTCCCCGGCGAACTCCAGGCACCGCTCGTGCTCGTTCTCCAGGCCGCCGGTCACGAAGCCGCCGCCGTGGAAGTACACGAGCACGGGAGCGGGCGTCTCGCGCGGCCGGTAGATCCGCACCGGGACCGGCGGCGCGCCGGGCGGCCCGGGGATCGCCCGGTCCTCCACCTCGGCCCACCCGTCGGACGCGGGCCGGGCCAGCGCGCGGACCAGGTCGTTCATGGCGGCGCGGGCCTGGACGGGGTCCGCGAGGCCGACGTAGGGCATGCCGTCGAGCGCGGCGGCGAGTTCGGGGTCGAGGTGCATGGGCCGGACCTCCAGGAGTGGGAAAGGGGACGCGCCCCCGGGCGGGAGGTCACCCGGGGGCGCGGGGAGCGGTACCGCCGTGGACGGAACGGCGGCGCCGCGGCTTGGGGGGTCAGCCCGTGACGGGGAGGTTGACGTAGCGCGCCCGGTAGATGCTGACGTCCCGGTAGTTGTCGTTGGCCGGGCCCTTGGTGGCGTCCAGGCTGTTGACGTTGTAGGAGATCACCAGGCTGCCGCTGGACGAGAGCGCCGCGTGCTGGTGGGCGTTGTAGGTGAAGATGTCCGGGTCGCCGTAGGAGCCGTACGGGCCGGTCTCCGGCGTCTGGTAGACGGTCTGCTCACCGCTGAACGGCCCGGCCGCCGAGCACGACAGCAGGACGTCGATCTCGCCGCCGAACGCGATGCTCGAATCCTGGTTGACCATGATGTAGTGCGTCCCGCGCCTGGTGACGCTGAACTCGTTCGAGACGCCGCTCATCAGCCGCGCCGAGTCCGCCTCGGCGGACGACCAGCCGCTCGCCGTGCGGTGCTGCCAGGCGCCGCGCAGGTCCGTGCCGGCGACCCGCGCGATGTGCAGGTACTTGGTGTTCGCCTGCGTCTGGGGGTCGGTGTAGTCCTCGGTGCCGTAGACGTAGGTGTAGCCGCCGTCCTTGAGCAGGGCGGACCCCCACTGCACGCCCGAGGCCGAGGGCATCGCCTGGACGGTCGGCGCGGCCAGGTTCCCGGTGGAGAAGCGGGCGAGGACGTTGTCCTTGAACTTCATGTCCCACCCGGTGCCGTTGTTCGGATCGGGGTCGTAGTACTCGCGGTAGAGCTGCTGGACCTCCGAGCCGCTCTGGGTGAGGTCGCCCGCCCAGTACCAGTGGGCGGGCTGCGCGGGCGGCATGACCGCCTTGGGGGCGGCGGCCGTCCCGCCGTGCACGGTGGTGAGGCCCCCGCCCGTCCCCTGGACGACGAACGAGTTGTTGATGAAGGGCGTCGTCCCGCCCTCCTCGACGACCACCGGCCGCGATCCGTCCGCGTTGACCTGCCCGAGGAAGGTGTCGGAGTAGGCGTAGACGATGCGTCCGTCCGAGAGCTTCAGCGAGTACGTCGTGTCCGCGCCGGTCCAGTCGTCCAGCAGCGTGTTGCTGTTGCCGTAGGCCGTGAACTTGCCGTTGAGGGCGGTGTTCGGCGAAGCGGTGCCGAAGCTGGGCGCGGCCTGCCCGGAACAGGTGGGCCCGGCGGCGGCGTGACCGCGGCCGTGCGAGTCGGCGCCCGCCGGGACGGCGGGCGCGACCGCGAGCAGCAGGGCGGACGCGACGACGCCGGCTCGGCGGCGCCACGCGTGAACGGAAGAGGGCCGATCGGGAGAGAAGAGACGAGGAGGGACGGACTCCTGCATGGGAAACCTCCGCGAGGTCGCTGCCGCACGCTCGTGCGCCCCACATCATGAGTCATCAAATGACTTGGTGTCTAGATCTTTACTCAGATTTCCGGAAGCGCCGCCGGATTGCGCGCCAGCAGCCCCCCGTCGACCCGGTATTCGGCACCGGTCACGAACGACGAGCGGGGCCCGGCGAGGAACGCCACGACCTCCGCGACCTCGGCCGGGGCCGCGACTCGGCCCAGCGGATGCGTCCGCCCCCACTCGGCGACCTGCGCGTCCTGGTCCTTCTCACCGCGGAAGAGGTCGGCGGCCCAGCGCAGCATCGGCGTGTCGACCGACCCCGGGCACACCGCGTTCGCGCGGATGCCGTCCGCCGCGTGGTCGAGCGCCACCGACCGCGTCAGCGCGTTGATCGCGGCCTTGCTGGCGCTGTAGGCGGCGACCCGGTCCTGCGAGACGAACGCCTGCACCGACGACACCGTGACGATCGTCCCGCCGCCCCTCCGCCGCAGCTCGGGCACGGCCGCGCGGCAGGCGAGGAAGACCCCCTTGGCGTTGACGCCGAGCACCTCGTCCCACAGCTCCTCGGACGTCTCCTCGACCGTCCCGTACCGCTGCACGCCCGCACACGTCACCAGCACGTCCAGGCCGCCGTGCCGGGACACCGCCTCCCCGACAAGCCACTCCATCCGCGCGGCGTCCGTCACGTCGGCCACGGCGCCGGTGACCTCCAGCCCCTCACGCCGCAGCTCGTCCTCCGCCCGGCGGACCTCGTCCTCGCCGATGCCGCAGAACACCACGGCGGCGCCGTCGCGCGCGAGCCGCTCCACCACGGCCCGGCCGATCCCCAGCGACCCGCCGGTCACCACGGCGACCCTGCCCTCGAACTCCCTCACGTGCCCTCCTCGATGACCGCCGCGCGCAGCCACAGGCTCCGCCGCGCGTGCGGCCCCAGCGTCAACGCGGTGCCGTTCGCGACGGCGGCGGCCAGCCCGTCCGTCGGGTAGCCGGCGAACGGCTCCAGACCCATCACGTAGGCGCGGCCCCACCACGGATGCCCCGTGGTGGCCCCGAACTCCTGCCACAGCCACAGGTGCGGCAGGACGTCCGCGTCCCAGCGCACCCGCATCCCGAAACCGGCCGGATCGACGACCTCGTAGCGCCCCTCGTCCAGCCCGGTGAGGTAGACGATCTCACTCGGCACCCCCGCCTCGGGCACCACATCGAGATCGACAACTCCACCGCCTTCAGCCGGAACACGCGGCCACTCATGCGGCCCACCGGCCCGCACCCGCCGCCCGCCGGGAGCGATCGCCGTCTCGTGCGGCACGACCCGGGCCCCCTCGGCCACCCTGATCCGGTGCCCAGGCCGCAGGAAGGGCGCCCCGAACACGATGTGGTGCCCCCACATCGCCTCCAGCGCCACCCCCGACTCGTTGACCAGCTCTTCCTCGATGGCGAGCTCGGCCTCCCCAGCCCTCAGCCGCAGCGTCTTGGCGACCCGGAGCGGCATCCGCCGCCCCCGGACGGTGAGCCGGACGGCGACCTCCCGAGCCTCGTCGACCACGATCTCGGCGTCCCACGGCAGCCCGGCCACCTCCCCGTGCTGCGCGAACGCCGCCCCCCGGTACCTGCTCGGCGCACCCCCGTTCGGCAGCACCTCCTGCCAGCCGCCCTCGTAGCCGTCGAGGAACAGGGCGACGTCGTCACCCGCTCCCCCTGCCACGTCCCGCGGATCGCGCAGCCCGCCAGGCGACAGCCACACGAAGTCCATGTCGCGCGGCTTGTAGCAGAACTCGGCGATGTCACCGCCCTTGCCGACCAGAACCGTCACCCGCAACAGCTCGTTCTCCAGGACCACGGCCTCAAGCCCGGCCCAGGTGATCTCGTGGACGCGAGCGCCCCAGTTGCGGGACGGCCGGTGCCGCCCCATCAGCCCCAGTTCTCCGCACCGCTGAACGGGAAGCGCTCCCCCGCCACGTACCGGGGCCGCGGCTGGTACACGTTCACCCCCGGATCTCCACGCAGCAGCAGCGCAGAGGGGAACGGCAGCGGCTCCGCCGTGATCCGGGTCGAGGTCGGGATGTACCGGATGGTCAACCCGCACCGCCGGTGAGGCGACTCGTTCGCGTTGCTGCCGTGCATGATGTTCGGGTGGTGGACCTCGACGTCCCCGGGCTCCAGGACGAGATCCACCGCGCGGGACTCGTCCACGCCCACGGCGCTCTCCACCCCGAACACCGCGTCGGCGTCGTCCCGCTCCCGCACCTCGTGCAGGCCCTCCCTATGGGTGCCTGGAATGACCCGCAGGCACCCGTTCTCCGGCGTGGACCGGTCGATGGCGAGCCACAGCGTTACCACGCGCATCGGGTCGAGCGGCCAGAACGCCCCGTCCTGGTGCCACAGGACGGCCTTCCCCGTGTAGGGCGGCTTGGAGATGTAGGCGGAGGCGAACAGCGCGATATCGGGCCCGATGAACTGCTCCGCGACATCGAGCAGCCGGTCGTCGGAGACCAGCCGCACCCAGAAGGGGTCCTTGGCGACCAGCTCCGTCGAGAGGTCCTCTCCGGTCCGGTCGGGATACCGCTCCTGCAACCAGCGGACGTGCTGATCCGCCTCGGCGACCAGCCCCGGATCCAGCACGTTCCGGAAGATCGCGTACCCGTCCTCGTCATAACCCCGCAGCGGCATGGGCGTCCCCTTCTCACTCAGGTGCGACACCCCGAAGTCTGAGTCATCAGATCACTTGCTGTCTAGATGTATCGTCGCCTCTGCCGCCCGAGAGAGGAAGCGCCATGCCGACCGTCGCCCTGATCGGCGAATGCATGATCGAACTGAGCCACCTCACCCCCGACCGCCTCGCCCTCGGCTACGCCGGCGACGTCTTCAACACCGCCGCCTACCTGGCCCGCACCGCCCCCACGGCCGACGTCCAGTTCGTCACCCTCATAGGCGACGACCCCTACAGCACCCAGATGCGCGAATCCTGGACCGCCCACGGCGTCAACTCAGACCTCACCCGCACCGTCCCCGGCGGCCAAGCAGGCCTCTACCTGATCCGCACGGACGAAGCGGGCGAGCGGACGTTCCACTACTACAGATCCCAGTCAGCCGCCCGCGCCCTGTTCGGTCCGACCCACCCCCCGGAGATCGACGACGCGATAGCGGCCCACGACCTCGTCTACCTCTCGGGCATCACCCTGTCGATCCTCACCACCGACGCCCGCGCAAGGCTCCTGAACGTCCTGGACGAGACCCGCCGCCGCGGCGGCCTGGTCGCCTTCGACGGCAACTACCGCCCCGCCGGCTGGCCCTCCCCCAAGGCCGCCGCCGAAGCCATGTCCGCCGTCCTGACCCGGACCGACATAGCCCTCCCCACCCACACCGACGACCAGGCCGTCTTCGGCGACCGAACCCCCACAGACACGATCAGACGCCTAAGAGAGGCAGGAGTCCAAGAGATCGCCGTAAAACAGGGCGCCCAGGGCTGCGTGATCGCCGACACCACCACCCAGACCTCGATCCCCGCCGTCCAAGACGTACAAGTGAGAGACACCACAGCCGCCGGCGACGCCTTCAACGGCGCCTACCTGGCCTCCCGCCTAACAGGCACACCCCAAAAGCAATCAGCCGAAACAGCCACGACCCTGGCCGCCGAGGTAATAACCCACCGAGGCGCCCTACTCCCCCCACCCCACCCAGCAAGAACCTAAGCCCCCCACGCACGGCACGAGCGCAGCGAGAGCCAACCGCGAAGCGAGCCGCCAGGCGAGCCGAAGCGCCAGAGCAACCCCCACAGACCCGCACCCAACCCCACACACGGCACGAGCGCAGCGAGAGCCAGTCCGCGAAGCGAGCCGCAAGGCGAGCCGAAGCGCCAGAGCAACCCCCACGAACCCGCACCCAACCCCACGCACGGCACGAGCGAAGCGAGAGCCAGTCCGCGAAGCGAGCCGCCAGGCGAGCCGAAGCGCCAGAGCAACCCCCCACAAGCCGCGGTAGACCCCCGCACCACCGCGCCGACCGCACCCCCCGCTCCGCACACATCACCCGCCACTGCAGCAACCACGCGCCGACCTCAGGCACCGCGATCGCGTCCGAAGGCAGTTTCGAGCGAAGCAAGAAACTGATCGCGCAGCGAGCCGCAAGGCGAGTCGGAGCGATGCAGCGATCGCACGCGTTGCGTTGGGGGCGGGGCGCCCCAGGCGCCCCGCCCCCAACGCAACGCAAATAAACACAGCGCGCCGAAGTCTCGCAGCACGGCTCACAGGCGGTAGTTTCGATGTCAGCGGGACCATCCTGCGAGGGAGTGACGTGACCGAGGAAACCGCTGCAATGCCGACCAGTACGAAGTTGTCCGTCCGTGACGTGGTCACGGTGAAGCTGCCTGCCGCGAGTGCCTACCTGTCCGTGCTGCGGACCGCCACCGCGGGTCTGGCGGCCAGGTTGGACTTCACGCTGGACGAGATAGAAGACCTGCGCATCGCCGTGGACGAGGCGTGCGCGATGCTGCTCGCCCAGGCCGTGCCCGGCACCGACCTGACGTGCGAGTTCGAGCTGACGGGAGACGCCATGCGCATCTCCGTTTCGGTCCTGACGGTGGACGGCGAGGAGCCGAGCCGCGACACGTTCGCCTGGACGGTCCTGTCGTCCCTGGCGGGCGAGGTGGACGCCCGGGTGGGCGCCGACGACCGGGTCATCGTGACGCTGCAGAAGCGGCGCGGTGCGGCGGGGGCGCCGTGACGGAGAAGACGACGACGGAGCAGACCGCGGTCGCCGGTGCGGCGACCGAGCGGACGGAGAGCGCCGTACCCGACCGGGCCCGGGCGCGCGCGCTGTTCGAGCGTCTCGCCGAGCTGCCGGAGGGCGACCCGGAGCGCCAGCGCATCCGCGACCAGCTCGTGGAGCTGCATCTGCCGCTGGTGGAGTATCTCGCCCGCCGCTTCCGCAACCGCGGCGAGTGGCTGGACGACCTGATCCAGGTCGCCACGATCGGGTTGATCAAGTCGATCGACCGGTTCGACCTGGAACGCGGGGTGGAGTTCTCCACCTATGCCACGCCGACGATCGTCGGTGAGATCAAGCGGCACTTCCGCGACAAGGGCTGGGCGGTGCGGGTGCCGCGGCGGCTCCAGGAGCTGAAGCTGTCGCTGACGAAGGCGATCAGCGATCTCGCGCAGCGGGAGGGCCGGGCCCCGACCGTCAGCGAGCTGGCCGCGCACCTGCAGATGAGCGAGGAGGAGGTGCTGGAGGGCCTGGAGTCGGCGAACGCCTACTCCACGGTGTCCCTCGACGCCCCCGACTCCGGCGACGAGGACGCCCCCGCGGTGGCCGACTCGCTCGGCATGGTGGACGAGTCGCTGGAGGGCGTGGAGTACCGCGAGTCCCTCAAGCCGCTGCTGGAGAAGCTCCCGGCGCGGGAGAAGAAGATCCTGCTGCTGCGCTTCTTCGGCAACATGACGCAGTCGCAGATCGCCGCCGAGCTGGGGATCTCCCAGATGCACGTGTCCCGGCTGCTGGCCCGGACCCTCGCACAGCTCCGCGAGGGCCTGACGGCCGACGAGTAGCGGGTGATGAGCCGAAAGGGCCCCGAGGACGGTTCCTCAGGGCTCTTTCGGCGTCCGGTCAGCTCTTGGTGTTCTTGGCGGGCTGCTCGTTGAGGCGGTCTTTGAGGCGCTGTCCGAGGGAGCGCGGCTCCGTGCTCGGCGGGGCGCCGCCCGTCTTCGCGGGTTCGGCGTCCTCCCGCGGCTCCTCGCCGCCGTCGTCGCCGTCCTCGTCGTGGTCTTCGATGAGCCAGGCGGTGGTCGGGGGGCTCAGGACGGCGATCAGCGCGAGGACCGCGACCACGCCGAGCGGGACCGCGATCGCGGGCTGGTCGCTCTGCCACAGCGACCACGCGACCGGCAGGGCGAACAGCTGGGTCAGCACCGAGGGGGCGCGGCTCCACTGGGCGGCGCGCAGCAGCCCGCGGGCGCAGCCGAGCATGCCGAGGCCGCCGGCGAGGGCGAGGACGGTGACTCCGATCCCGCTGGCCGGGTCGACGGCGGCGCCCGCGGCGGTCTCGACTCCGGTGAAGACGCCGAACCCGACGGCGGCGGCGCCCTCCACGGCCTCGAGGGCGGCGGCGGCCTGCACGGTGAAGGGACGCTTGGTCACATCCCGAAACACTACTCGCCCGGTGCCGCGGCTCGTCCTCAGGGGAAACCGCGGGCGAACGGGTCCGGAACGATCGATACCCTGACGCCGTGCGCGCCATGCTCATCGCCAACCCCAAGGCGACCTCCACCTCCCGGCGGGCCCGCGGCATCCTCATGCGGGCCTTCACCGGCGACCTCGACCTCGTCCTGGCCGAGACGGGCCACCGCGGCCACGCGACCGAGCTGGCCCGGCAGGCGGCGGTCGAGGGCTACGACGTCGTGATCGCCCTGGGCGGGGACGGCACGGTGAACGAGGCCGTCAACGGCGTGCTCGCGGAGGGGCCGTCGCCCGGCCTTCCGGCGCTCGCGGTGCTCCCGTGCGGGAGCGCGAACGTCTTCGCCCGCGCGCTGGGCCTGCCGAACGACCCGATCGGCGCGACGCGCGCCGTCCTGGAGGCGCTGCGGGCGGGCCGGCACCGGACGGTGGGGCTCGGCGCGGCGAGCCATCCCGGCGCCCCGGAGCGCTATTTCACGTTCTGCGCGGGGGTGGGGCTGGACGCGGAGGTCGTCCGGGAGGTGGAGCGGCGGCGCGCGGCCGGCCTCCGGGCCGACCCGTCGCTGTACGCGCGGACCGCGATACGGCATTTCTTCTCCGGCACTGATCGGCGCCGTCCGGCGCTCACTTTGGAACGGCCCGGACGGCCGCCGAAATCGGGGCTGTTCCTGGCGTTCATCTCCAATACGTCCCCGTGGACTTTCATGGGGAGGCTGCCGATGAATCCGAGTCCGAAGGCGAACTTCGCGCGCGGCCTGGACGTGTTCGGGATGCGTTCCCTGGAACTCGGCCCGACGCTGGGGGCGCTGGCCCAGATGCTGACCACGCGCTCGCATCCCGTTCAGGGGCGGCACGTGCTGAACCTGCA
This sequence comes from Spirillospora sp. NPDC049024, assembly GCF_040649235.1. Lineage (NCBI taxonomy): Bacteria > Bacillati > Actinomycetota > Actinomycetes > Streptosporangiales > Thermomonosporaceae > Spirillospora > Spirillospora sp. NPDC049024. The sequence goes on along the minus strand of NZ_JBEZFD010000013.1, from coordinate 233,556 downwards.
CGATGAGGCCGAGGTCACAGTGCGCGCGGACCGGCCCGTGGCGTTCCAGCTGGACGGCGACTACCTCGGCGAACACCGGACGGTCACGTTCCGCTCCGTCCCGAAAGCGATACGCATCGTGATTTGAGGCGGGCGGCCCCGCCGTGAGAGCCACGTAACACGCCCGACCGATGGGTGTGACACATGCGACACCCATACTTTGAGAATCCTTTCTCAAAGGTCTTGCGTCTGCCCGCACCCGCCTGAAACGCTCAAAGTGCGCCTGCTGACAGGGACCCCAACGCCGCTGGTCACCTGCTCGCGGCGCCGCCGAACGACGACCCCTGGACCTGGCCATCGCCACCCCGGGCGTCCGCAACATGTGAACCCGTTCACAAACGTGGAGTTACTCCACCACCCGACGAAGGAGTGGACCGCATGGACTGGCGCCACCGCGCAGCCTGCCGTGACGTGGACCCCGAGCTCTTCTTCCCCATCGGCAACACCGGCCCCGCGATCCTGCAGATCGAGGAGGCCAAGCAGGTGTGCCGCCGCTGCGACGTCAGCGACGCCTGCCTGCGCTGGGCCCTGGAGTCCGGCCAGGAGTCGGGCGTCTGGGGCGGCATGGGCGAAGACGAACGCAGAGCCCTCCGCCGCCGGGCGCGTGTTAATCGCAGCGCCCTTAGCGTCAGGCGCTAGAGCGCCTTCCTTGCGGGCACTGCTGCGATCGCTGGCATCGCTCCGGCTCGCCTTGCGGCTCGCTGCGCGATCAGTTTCTTGCTTCGCTCGAAACTGGCTTCGCACGCGATCGCACACCTTCAGGTTTTTGACGGCTGAGGCGCCAGCTGCTCGCAGTGCGCACGGACCAGAGTAAACGGCCGTGATCAGGGGCGGCTTGGGCGGTGGTGGTCTAGGGGGATGTCTACTACCACCTCGGTGCCTCCGCCTTCTCTTGGGCGGAAGTCCAGGTGGCCGCCCAGTTCGCCGACGATGAGGGTGCGGACGATCTGGAGGCCGAGGCTCTCGGTGCTCTCCATGTCGAAGTCGGGGGGCAGGCCGACGCCGTCGTCCGCGACGACCGTGACCAGGCGGCGGCCGGACGGGGGCTCGGCCTCGCCTCCCAGGGTCCGGGGCTCGTTCGCGCCGGGAGCGGTCCACTCGCCCCAGACCGAGACGCCGCCCGGATCGCGGGAGACCTCGCCCTCTCCGTAGCGGTGCGCGACGACCTCCAGGGTTCCGAACCGGTTCGCCAGGCCGTGCTCCAGGGCGTTCTGCAGCAGTTCGGTGAGCGCCATCGCCAGCGGTGTCGCGACCTCGGCGGGCAGGACGCCGAAACTGCCGGTCCGCTTGGGCGTGACCTTGGTCTCCGGGGTGGACACCTCCCCCGCCATCGTGATGACCCGGTCGGCGATGTCGTCGAAGTCGATCAGCTCGTCGGGGGTGTGCGACAGCGTCTCGTGCACGATCGCGATCGATCCGACGCGCCGGACGGCCTCGTCCAGCGCGGCCCGGCCCTCCGGGATCCGCAGCCGCCGCGCCTGGAGCCGCAGCAGCGCCGCGACCGTCTGCAGGTTGTTCTTCACCCGGTGGTGGATCTCCCGGATGGTGGCGTCCTTGGTCATCAGCTCGCGGTCGCGCCAGCGCAGCTCGGTCACGTCCCGGCACAGCACGATCGCGCCGATCCGGGTCCCGCCGACGACGAGCGGGATCGTGCGCAGCTGCATGATCGACCCGCGCGACTCGACCTCGACCTCGCGGGGCGCGCGGCCGGACAGCACGACGCTCAGCGCCTCCTCCATCGGCTCGCCGGTGTCGCACAGGTCCGCGGTGATCTGCCCGAGCGCCTCGCCGACGAGGTCGGTGGGGTAGCCGAGCCGCCGGTACGCCGACTGGGCGTTCGGGCTGGCGTAGGTGACCTTGCCGGAGCGGTCCAGCCGCATGAGGCCGTCGCCGACGCGCGGCGAGCGGACCATGTTCGGCTCCTCGCCCGGCACCGGGAACCGGCCCTCGGAGATCATCGTGGCGAGGTCGCTGGCGCTCTGCAGGTAGGTCAGCTCCAGCCGGGACGGGGTGCGCGCCGAGCTCAGGTTCGTGCTGCGCTGGATCACCCCGAGGATCTTGGCGCCGCGGCGCACCGGGATCGACTCCTCCCGGACGGGGATGCCGCTGCCCCACTCCGGGTCGCCCTCGCGGACGATCCGGCGCTCCCGCCACGCCACGTCGATCAGCCCGCGCCGCCCCGTCCGGACGACCTTGCCGACGAGGTCCTCGGGGTAGGCGGTCGGTCCCGTCGTCGGCCGCATCTGCGCGATCGCGACCCAGCCGGGGACGGCCGCGCCGGTGTCGAGCGGGCCCGTCCTGCCCCGGCCCGCGCGGGACGACCCGTCGGCGGGCAGCGCGTCCGCCGACCGCAGCGGCACCCACAGCAGCAGGTCCGCGAACGACAGGTCGGCCAGCAGCTGCCAGTCCGAGACCAGTGCGTGGAGCCACTCCAGATCGGTGTCGGTGAGGTCGGTGTGGTCGCGGACCAAATCGGTCAAGGTAGGCACACCACCATCATCGCCGATGGTTTTCGGTGTCGGGGCAGGTGGTCCCGCCTCCGGGGCCACCTGGCAGGATGCCCGGCATGACCGCAGGACGAGACCCCCTCGCGAGGCTCCGGGACGCGGCCGGGCGGCGCGCCGCCGCCGGGCTGCGCCGGACGCTGCGCCCCCGCCGGGACGGGTTCACCGACCTGGCCTCCAACGACTACCTCGGGCTGTCCGGCGACCCGCGGCTCGTCGAGGGCGCCGTCGCCGCGGCGCGCGAGTGGGGCACCGGCTCCACCGGCTCGCGCCTGGTCACCGGGACGACGGAGCTGCACGCCGAGCTGGACCGGCGGCTCGCCGCGTTCACCGGCAGCGCCGCCGGCCTGGTGTTCTCCTCCGGCTTCCTCGCCAACCTCGGCGCCGTCACCGCGCTCGCCGGGCCCGACACGCTCGTGGTGTCCGACCAGGTCAACCACGCCTCGATCGTGGACGCGTGCCGGCTGTCGCGGTCCCGCGTCGTGATCGTCCCGCACCGGGACGCCGCCGCGGTCGAGCAGGCCCTTGCCGAGCGCGAGGAGGACCACGCCCTCGTCGTCACCGACGCGGTGTTCTCCGTGGACGGCGACCTGGCGCCGCTGGGCGCGCTGCACGCCGCCGTCCGGGCGCACGGCGCGCTGCTGGTGGTCGACGAGGCGCACGCGCTCGGCGTGGTCGGCGACGGGGGCCGGGGCGCCGCGCACGCCGCCGGCCTCGCGGGCGAGCCGGACGTCGTCCTCACCCTCACGCTGTCGAAGTCCCTGGCGTCGCAGGGCGGGGCGGTCCTCGGCGCCCCGGAGGTGATCGACGCCCTGGTGGACACCGGGCGGTCGTTCATCTTCGACACCGGCCTGAACCCGCCCGCCGTGGGGGCCGCCCTCGCCGCGCTGGACGTCCTCGCGTCCGACCCCGGACTGCCGGGCCGCGCCCGCGAACGGGCCGTCGCGATCTCAAACCTGGCGGCCGGTTCCGGCCTGGAAACGGCCGAGCCCGCGGCCGCCGTGGTCCCGGTGTTCCTGGGCGAGCCGCGGGCCGCGCTGCGGGCCGCCGAGATCTGCGCTGAGCACGGCCTCCGCGTCGGCTGCTTCCGTCCGCCGTCGGTCCCGAAGGGGCGCGCGTGCCTGCGCCTCACCGCACGCGCCACGCTGGACGAGTCCGACCTCACACGATTGCGGGCGGCCCTGGCGGAAACGGCATCCTCTACCGGCCGTAGTCTTCACCCATAACATCGGGGAAACCGGTGATGAACGTGAGGAGATGCCGTGACGGAGGTCAGGGGCGGGCCCCGGCACGGGGGCGGGTACGAGCACGGCTTCGACCGGGTCTCCCTCGGCGACCTCGGTAAGCGCCACCCGAACCAGGCGCCCCGCATCCCCAAGTACTACAAGCTCAAGGAGCTGCTGGTCGAGTTGATCCAGTCGCTTCCGGCGGGCAGCCCGCTGCCGCCCGAGCGGACCCTCGCCGAGAAGTACGAGACGTCCCGCACCACCGTGCGGCAGGCCCTCGCCGAACTCGTCGTCGAGGGGCGCCTCCAGCGCATCCAGGGCAAGGGCACCTTCGTCGCCAAGCCGAAGGTCGCCCAGGAGCTCCAGCTCGTCAGCTACACCGAGGACATGCGGCACCACGGGCTGCGCCCCGAGACCCGCATCCTGGAGGCCGGCTACGTCAGCGCCGACGAGCGCCTCGCCACCCTCCTGTGCATCCGCCCGGGCGGCCGGGTGCTGCGAATCCACCGCCTCCGGCTGGCCGACGGCGAGCCGATGTCGATCGACACCTCCCACCTCCCGGCCCGCCGGTTCCCCGGCCTGCGCCGCGAGCTGCCCCGCCACCACTCCCTGTACGAGACGCTCGCCACCGCCTACGACGTCCACCTGACCGAGGCGGAGGAGACGATCGAGACCGTCCTCGCGACCCCGCACGACGCCCAGCTCCTGGGCGTGGACGTCGGCCTCCCGATGCTGCTGCTCTCCCGGCACGCGTTCGACACGACGGGCCAGCCGGTCGAGTGGGCGCAGTCCCTGTACCGGGGCGACCGGTACAAGTTCATCACCCGCCTGAGCCGCTGACCCGCCGCGCGGCGCGGCTCAGAGCGTCTTGCCGAGGGCCTTGATCGGCATCTGGAGCTCGGTGAGCAGGTCCAGGTCCTGCTGCGCCGGACGGCCCAGCGTGGTCAGGTAGTTGCCGACGATGACGGCGTTGATGCCGCCGAGCATGCCCTCGCGCGTGCCGAGGTCGCCGAGGGTGAGCTCGCGCCCCCCGGCGTAGCGCAGGATGGTGCGGGGCAGGGCGAGCCGGAACGCGGCGATCGTCTTCAGCGCCTCGGTGCCCTCGACCAGCGGGTAGTCGGCGAACGGGGTGCCGGGGCGCGGCGCGAGGAAGTTCAGCGGGACCTCGTCGGGCTCCAGCTCCGCGAGCTGCCCGGCGAACTCGGCGCGCTGCTCGACGCTCTCCCCCATGCCGACGATGCCGCCGCAGCAGACCTCCATGCCGGCGTCCTTGACCATGCGGAGGGTGTCCCAGCGCTCCTCCCACGAGTGCGTGGTGACCACGTTCGGGAAGTGGGAGCGGGCCGTCTCCAGGTTGTGGTTGTAGCGGTGGACGCCCATCGCGGCCAGCTCGTCCACCTGCTCCTGGGTGAGCATGCCGAGCGAGCACGCGATGTTGATCTCGACGGCGTCGTTGATGGCCTTGACGCCCTCGCGGACCTGCGACATCAGCCGCTCGTCCGGCCCGCGCACGGCGGCCACGATGCAGAACTCGGTGGCGCCCGTCTCGGCGGTCTCCTTCGCCGCCTCCACCAGCTCGGGGATGTTCAGCCACACCGACCGGACGGGCGACTCGAACTTGCCGGACTGCGAGCAGAAGTGGCAGTCCTCCGGGCAGCCGCCGGTCTTCAGCGAGACGATCCCCTCGACCTCGACCTCCGGCCCGCACCACCGCATCCGGACGTCGTGGGCGAGCGCGAGGAGGTCCTGCAGCCGGTCGTCCGGGAGGTTCAGCACCTCCAGGACCTGCTGCTCCGACAGGCCCCGGCCCTCGTCCAGTACCTGGCGGCGCGCGATGTCGAGGATGTCCGTCACGTGTTCTCCTTGTCGAGGCCGTAGGCGGCGCGGAAGGCGGCGGCGTCGAACGCGCCGCCGAACGTGGGGGCCAGGCCGCGGTGCGCGGCCACGAGGAACTCCGCCGGGTCCAGGGCGCCGGCGCCGGCGGGGAGGGCCCCCGACAGCGGGCGGGCCGCGATGGTCTCCAGGTCGCGGATGTTGCTGCGCATGGCGAGGTCGGGCTCGTCCGGCCACGCGCCGATCACCACCCCGGCGAGCTGCACCCCGCGGTGCGCCATCGCCTCCAGGGTGAGCGCGGTGTGGTTGAGCGTGCCGAGGTCCGGCCGGGCGACCACCACGACTGCGGCGCCGAGCCAGCGCGCGAGGTCGGCGATGGTGGAGCCCTCGTCGTCGTAGCGGACGAGCAGGCCGCCCGCCCCCTCGACCAGCACGAGCCGCCGGTCGGCCGCCAGCTCCCGGACGCACTCGGCGACGTCCGGCATCCGCACGGGCGGCATTCCGGCGCGGCGGGCCGCCGCGGCCGGGGACAGCGGGTCGGGGAACCGCGCGCACTCGTGCACGTCGTCGATCCCGGCGAGCCTGCGGACCTCGGCGAGGTCGCCGGGCTCCCCGCCGCCGACGCCGGTCTGGCCGGGCTTGACGACGGCGACCGACGCGCCGCGCGCGGCGGCGAGCGCCGCCAGCGCCGCGGTGACGACGGTCTTCCCCACGCCCGTGCAGGTCCCGGTCACAACGAGCACACTCACAGTTCGGCACACTAGCGAAGGCGCGGATCCGGCCCGTGGCCGGACCCCACAGACTTCCGGCGGAAGTTCTTGTATCGGACGGAACCGGGGCGGTCCGCCGAGCGTCCAACCGTCATGGCCGGTCCGTACACACGCTCCCGCCGGGTGCCGGCACTCGCCTGCGCGGCCCTGACCGCCTGCACCGCGCTGGCCGCCTGCGGCGACGACCCCGTCACCACCGGGCCCGCACCGCTCTCCCCCGCACCCTCCACGTCCTCGTCCCCCGCGGGCGACACCCCCGCGGGCGAGAAGCTCGTCCTGCGCCGGCGCAAGACCGGCGGCATCGCCGGGCTCGGCGGCCCCGGAAGCCTGCCCGACTTCTCCCTCTACTCCACGGGCCTCGCGGTGGCCCCGGCCCAGGGCGTGCCGACCGAGTACCGCCTGAAGCCCGACGCGCTGCGGCGCCTCCTCGACGAGGCCCGCGCCGCCGGTCTCGGCCGCTCGCACACGGTCGGCGCCGGGAACGTCGCGGACGCGATCACGGTCGTCGTCACGATGGACGGCGCGACGACCCGGATCGTCCAGCCCGAGTCGCAGGCGGGCCCGGAGGCGCGGTTCCTGAAGCGGCTCGACCCCGCCGCCTGGCCGGCGTCCGACCTGGCCGGGAAGCCAAAGCAATACAAACCGGACAAGACCGCCGTGCTCGCCGGGCCCCCGACGGGAGGCGCCGTCAAGACGTGGCCGCTGGAACCGCTAGGCAAGGGCGTCCAGGTGGCCGGGGCGGTCTGCACCGAGGCCCCTACCGATAAGGTCCCCGCCATGAGTCCGGACACCGCGTGGCGCAGCGGCGGCCAGACCTACTCCGTCCGCCTGCGCCCCCTCCTCCCCGACGAGTCCTCCTGCCAGGACGTCGCCTGACCAGTTGCCGAACCATCCGAACCAGGCGTACAATTTCCTGTACGTATGGAGGTGGCGACATGAAGACGATGACGTACTCGGAGTCCCGCGCGCATTACGCCGAGACTCTCAACGCGGTCGTCGACGATCGCGAGGAAGTGATCATCACCCGCGCCGGTCACGAGCCGGTGGTCATCGTGGCACTCGACGACTACGAGTCGCTGAAGGAGACCGCCTACCTGCTCAGGAGCCCCGAGAACGCCCGGCGCCTGCTGGCTTCCATCGACCGTCTGGAGCACGGAGCCGGAGTCGAGCGGCCTCTCGCCGAATGAAACTGGTCTGGGACGAGAGCGCCTGGGACGACTACGTCTGGTGGCAGACCGAAGATCGCAAAGTTCTCAAACGGATCAACAACCTGCTCAAGGACATCCAGCGCAACGGCAATGAGGGCATCGGCAAGCCGGAGCCGCTGAAGCACGGATTCCACGGTTACTGGTCGCGCCGCATCACCGAAGAGCATCGCCTCGTCTACAAACTGGTCGAAGGCGAGATCCGCATCGCCGCTTGCCGGTACCACTACGGGGCTTAGTCCGCGGGGGCGAGGGGGCCGTGCTGGGAGCAGCGGGCCGTCCAGCCCGTCGGGGTCACCTGGACGATCAGGCGGCGGCGGCAGTGGGCGCAGTAGCGGGGCGGTTCCATCCGGCGGGCGGTTCGGCAGGCGGCGTGGTCGCCCTCGGCGGGCTCGCCGCAGCGGTCGCAGTACACGGCGTCACTCTACGACGGGCGCCGGGGCTGTGCTCAGGGGGCCTGCGCGGTGCTCAGGGGGCCTGCGGGCGGCGCATGCGCGCCACGAGCCCGGTGTCGTAGGTGCCGTCCGCGAACTCGGGGCGGTCGAGCAGTTCGCGTAGGAACGGCAGGTTCGTCGGCGGGCCCTCGATGCGGAGCGCGTCGAGGGCGGCGCGGGCGCGGGCCAGCGCGTGGCCGCGGTCGTCGCCGTGGACGCACAGCTTGGCCAGCAGCGGGTCGTAGTGGCGGGTGACCGTGGTGCCCTCGGCGTACCCGGCGTCGATGCGGATGCCGTCCCCGACGGGCTCCTCCCACACCGTGATCTTGCCGGTGCCGGACAGGAAGCGCTGCGGGTCCTCCGCGTGGACGCCGAACTCGATGGCGTGGCCGCGCGGGGAGGCGGCGCTGAACGAGGTCGCGCCGAACGAGGCCGGTTCTCCGGCGGCGATGAGGAACTGCTGCTCGACGAGGTCGATGCCGGTGACCATCTCGGTCAGCGGGTGCTCGACCTGGAGGCGGGGGTCCATCTCCAGGAAGTGGAAGGCCTGCGCGGCGGGGTCGACCAGGAACTCGACGGTGCCCGCGCCTCGGTAGTCCACGGCCTCGCCCGCGCGGACGGCGGAGGCCAGCATCCGCTCGCGCAGCGCCGGGCCGACGGCGGGCGACGGGGACTCCTCCACGACTTTCTGGTAGCGGCGCTGGACGGAGCAGTCGCGCTCGCCCAGCGCGACCACGGTGCCGTCGGCGAGGCCGAGGATCTGCACCTCGACGTGCCGGGCGCCCTCCACGTACCGCTCCAGCAGGATGTCGCCCCGGCCGAAGAGCCGCTCGGCGGCGGCGCGGGCCTCCTCGTAGGCCTTGCGCAGCGACGCCTCGTCGTAGGCCGCCGCCAGGCCGATGCCGCCGCCGCCCGCGGCGGGCTTGACCATGACCGGGTAGCCGATGCGCTCGGCTTCCTCGACCGCCGTGGCCGCGTCCGGGACGGGCTCCCAGACCCCCGGCGCGACGGGGACGCCCGCCTCCTTCATCAGGTTCCGGGCGTTGATCTTGTCGCCCGTCCGGGCGATGGCGAGCGGCGGCGGGCCGACCCAGACCAGGCCGCGCTCGGCGACCCGCCGGGCGAACGCGGGGCTGGCGGAGAGGAACCCGTAGCCGGGGTGGACGGCCTGCGCGTTCGTCCGGTGCGCGGCCTCCAGGATCGCGGCGGCGTTCAGGTAGCTGCCGGACGGCTCGGCGGGCCCGATCAGGACGGCCTCGTCCGCCTCGGCGACGAAGGGCAGCCCCTCGTCGGCCGCGGAGTACACCGCGATGGCCTTGAGCCCCATCGCGCGGGCGGTGTGCACGATCCGGCCTGCGATCTCGCCGCGGTTCGCCACGAGCACCGACTCGAACACCTGCGTACTCCTCCTCATGGACGGCGGGGCCCGGCACCCCGCCCCGGCTGAGACTAGTGGGGCCGGGGGCCCCGCGTGCGGGCGTCGGCCCACATGCCCGGGTTCGCGGGTTCCACACCCGCGCGGCGCGCCTCGGCGGAAGGGTCGGCAAGGGTATCGGCGAAATCGCCGGTCTCCATTCCGGCCGCCCGGCGAAATCACAGCTCATCACGCCGGCCGTCGCGGTTGTGTCCCGGCACAATTGACTTCACCTGTGGCGGAGTTCACTGTGTGGGCGTCGCGGACGGCCTTTCCCGCAAGGACGCGGAATCTCTTTCCTCACCGATCGGCCGCCGCATGCAGAAAAGTGCGCCGAAGTTCCCGCTCGGCGCGGCTCCCCAAGGAGGACCCCCCTTGTCCCGAAGAACGCTGCTCGCGCTTCTCGGCGCGTTCGCGCTGCTCACCGGCGCCGTGCTGCCCGCCGCAATGCAGCCCGCCGCCGCGCAGGCCGCGCCGGCCGAGCCGGTCGCGCAGGCCCAGACCGTCACCCTCCGGTACGGCCCCTACACCATTCCCAAAGCGGCGAACGGCGAGCACGGCGAACTGCCGAACCAGATCGCCGTGGACGTGGCGAAGCCGTGCGAGAGCTGCTTCGTCACGGGGTTCAAGCCGAATCTCGTCTACGCCGACGGAAGCAACGCCAACATCAACACCGGGCCGATGCTGCACCACGCGGTCATCTTCAATTCGGCGGCGTGGGACACCGTCTGCGGCGGGTCGCGGCGCGTCCTCGCGTCCGGCAACGAGCGTATGGAGAGCGTCTTCCCCGCCGGCTACGGGTTCCGGATGGCCCCGCTCGACCGCTGGACGCTCCTCGCCGACCTGATGAACCACGCGCACGAGGAGAAGACCGTCTACGTCCAGTTCACCTTCACCTACCAGCCGGTGCTCGGTTCGCACATCAGGCCGGTGATCCCGCTGTGGCTGGACGCGGGCGGCTGCCTCGACTCCACCTGGGACGTCCCGGCCGGGCAGCAGAGCGAGAAGTCCAGGACGTGGCGCTCCACCGTGTCGGGGGACCTCGTGCACATCCGCGGGCACCTGCACCACGGCGGCGTCGCCGTGCAGACCGAGGACGTCACGACCGGGCGCCTGTTCTGCCGCAGCGAGGCGGAGGAGGGCGGCACGCCGGAGTTCATCGACCACCACGGCATGACCGAGGTGTCGAACATGCCGTCCTGCAGCGGCTCCCCCATCGGCCGGATCAACTTCGGCGACACCCTGAAGATCACCGCGTCCTACAAGGCGTCCGACGAGGGCTTCTCGGACGTCATGGGGATCATGCACGGCTGGGTGACCGAAGGATGATCCCCGTGGACCGACTGGCCGAACCGGTGCTCGCGCTGTTCCGCGCCGTCGTGGGCCTGCTGTTCCTGTGCCACGGCGCGGCGTCGCTGTTCGGGGTGCTCGGCGGCAACCGGGGCAGCGGCCACGCCGTCGAGTTCGCCGCCTGGCCGGGCTGGTGGGCCGCGCTCATCCAGCTCGTCTGCGGCGCGCTGGTGCTGGCCGGGCTGCTCACCCGGCCCGCGGCCGTCCTCGCGTCCGGTTCGATGGCGTACGCGTACTTCACCGTCCACCAGCCGCACGCGCTGCTGCCGCTGCGCAACGGCGGCGAGAGCGCGGCGATGTTCTGCTGGGCGTTCCTGCTGATCGCGGTGCTCGGGCCGGGCGCCTGGGCGCTGGACGCGGTGCTGGCGAACCGCCGCCGCGAACCGGCGGCGGTCCCGTCCCGCTCCTGACCCCGCGCGGGAAAGGGGGCCCGGCGCGAGCCGGGCCCCCTTCACGTCAGCCCGAGACCAGGGTCCGGGCGACCGCGGCGGGGACCTCCGCGTAGGAGGCGAACCGCATGGTGAACACGCCGCGGCCCGACGTCATGCCGCGCAGATCCCCGACGTAGCCGAACATCTCCGACAGCGGGACGAGGGCCTGCACGATCCGGGCGCCGGCGCGCTCCCCCGTCCCCTCGATCCGGCCGCGGCGGGCGTTGAGGTCGCCGATCACCGCGCCCAGGTGCTCCTCGGGGAAGGTGACCTCCACGGTCATCACCGGTTCGAGCAGCACCGGGGACGCGCGCCGGACCGCCTCCCCGAACGCCAGCGAACCGGCGATCTTGAAGGCGAGCTCGGACGAGTCGACGGGATGGTAGTCGCCGTCCAGCAGCGTGACCCGCACGCCCGTCAGCTCGTACCCGGCGAGGACGCCGGAGCTCATCGCCTCCTGGCAGCCCGCGTCCACCGACGGGATGAACTCCTTCGGGATCCGCCCGCCGGTGACCCGGTTGACGAACTCGTACCCGTCCTCGATGGGCTCGACGGAGATCTGCACCTTCGCGTACTGGCCCTTGCCTCCCGTCTGCTTGCGGTGGGTGAGGTCGACCCGCTCCACCGCCGTGCGGATCGTCTCGCGGTAGGCCACGCGCGGCCTGCCGACGCCCGCCTCGACGTGGAACTCCTCCTTCATGCGGTCGATGAGGATCTCCAGGTGGAGCTCGCCCATGCCGCCGATCACGGTCTGCCCCTCCTCCTCGTGGACCTGGAACGACGGGTCCTCCTCCGAGAGCCGCTGGATGGCGGCGCTCAGCTTCTCCCGGTCGGCCTTGGACCGCGGCTCGATCGCGACCTCGATGACCGGGGCCGGGAAGTCCATGGACTCCAGGACCACCGGGCGCGCGTCGTCGCAGAGAGTCTCGCCGGTGGTGGTGTGCTTCAGCCCCATCACCGCGACGATGTCGCCCGCGCCCGCCGACGCGATCTCCTCGCGCCTGTCGGCGTGCATGCGGTAGATCTTGCCGATGCGCTCCTTGCGCTCCTTCACGCTGTTGAGCACGCTCGCGCCCGCCACCAGCCGTCCGGTGTAGATCCGGACGAAGGTGAGCCGGCCCAGATGCCGCGCACTCATGATCTTGAACGCGAGCGCGGAGAGCGGGGTCTCCGCCAGCGCGTCCCCGATCTCCGGCGGCGCGACGTCGAGCGGCGACGGCAGGTACCGCACCACCGCGTCCAGGAGGGGCTCGACGCCCTTGTTCCGGAACGCGCTGCCGCACAGCACCGGGGTGGCCGCGGAGGTGACCGTGAGACGGCGGATCGCCGCGTGCAGCTGCTCCGGCGAAGGCTCCGTCCCGCCCACGTACAGCTCCATGACCTCCTCGTCGCGCTCGGCGACCGTCTCGACGAGCCTGCCGCGCCATCGCCGGACTTCCTCGGCCATGCCGGACGGGACGTCCACGACGGCGTGCCGGCCCTCCGGCCAGACGTGCGCCCGCCCGGAGACGAGGTCGACGATGCCCGCGAACCCGGCCTCGGCGCCGATCGGCAGCTGGACGACCAGCGGGACTGCGCCGAGCCGCTCACGGATCATGTCCACGCAGCGCGCGAAGTCGGCGCCGGCGCGGTCGAGCTTGTTGACGAAGCAGATGCGCGGCACGCCGTAGCGGTCGGCCTGGCGCCACACCGTCTCCGACTGGGGCTCGACGCCCGCGACGCCGTCGAACACTGCCACGGCGCCGTCGAGCACGCGCAGGCACCGTTCGACCTCGATCGTGAAGTCGACGTGGCCCGGCGTGTCGATCAGGTTGATCGTGTGCTCGGCGCCGGCGGCGCCCGAGGCGTCCTCGACGGTCCAGCGGCAGGTCGTCGCCGCGGACGTGATGGTGATGCCCCGGTCGCGCTCCTGTTTGGTGAAGTCCAGCGCGGTGTTGCCGTCGTGCACCTCGCCGATCCGGTGCGACACACCGGTGTAGAAGAGGATCCGCTCGGCGGTCGTCGTCTTGCCGGCGTCGATGTGCGCCATGATCCCGATGTTGCGGACCTTGGTGAGAGCAAGGGCTGTGATTGTCATCGGGAATCCTCCTGTCCTCTCTGATGACGACCGCCGCCGGACAAGATCGTGCCGCGCGGCCTGCCGACCGTAACCGCCGCGGGAGCGCGGGCGCGAAGGGTTTTCCGGCCGGAGGGGCGCGCGGCCGCCACGGCACTCACGGACAATCCGGGATTGTCGCCAATTTCCGCGCCAACTAGGGTGGCGGCTTACGGGACCCGCTCGGCTCCCGGACGCGGAGGTGGGCGCATGACGGTGATCGCCGTGCTCGGGCTCGGTGAGGCGGGCGGCGCGATCGCGCGCGACCTCGTGGCGGCGGGGGCGGTGGTGCGCGGCTACGACCCGGCCGTCCCGGCGTCCGGCGGGGTCGTCCAGGCCGGGAGCGAGGCCGACGCCGCCGCCGGGGCCGGCCTCGTGCTGAGCGTCAACAGCGCGCACGACGCGGTCCCGGCGCTCAAGGCGGGGATCGGCGCCGCGCGCGACGCCGTGTGGGCCGACCTGAACACCGGGTCGCCCGGCCTGAAGCGGGAGCTGGACGCGCTCGCGCGGCGCGGCGGCGTCCGGTTCGCCGACGTGGCGATCATGGCGCCGGTGCCGGGCCGCGGGCTGCGCACGCCGATGCTGGCCTGCGCGGAGGGCGCCGGGGACGTGGCCGCCGTCCTCACCCCGCTCGGCGCCGGAATCGAGGTGATGGACGCGGAGGCTGGCGCGGCGGCCGGGCGCAAGCTGCTGCGCAGCGTGTTCTTCAAGGGGCTGGCCGGGTCGGTGGTGGAGGCGCTGGAGGCCGCGCGGGCGGCGGGCTGCGAGGACTGGCTGCGCGCGAACATCGTCGCGGAGCTGGCGGCGGCTGGCGAGGGCACCGTGGACCGGCTCGTCTCCGGGACGTACCGGCACGCCGCCCGCCGCGCCGCCGAGATGGACGCCGCCGCGGCCATGCTGGACGAGCTGGACGTCCCGCCGGCGATGGCCGCCGCGAGCCGCGACCTGCTCCGCCGCCTGTCCGGGTGACCGGCGCGTGCGGGTCCGCCGCGTCGCCGGGAGGGCGCGGGCGCCGAGGCCCCAGGGGCGCCGGTTGCTAGGGGCGGCGGGCGCGGAGGTCGTCGAGCAGCAGGCGGCTGAGCCGCAGCAGCTCCTTCTGCGGGTCCCAGAGGCCGGGGGCGTCGGTCCGCGAGCCGAGGTAGGGCCGCTCCAGCTCGCGCAGCTTGTCGTCGGCCTCCGCGAGCACCGCCTCGTCCGGCATCTCGGGGAGCTCCCAGACGAGGTCGCCGAGCGTGCGGAGCGCCTCCGCGTACAGGCGCCGGAACTTCGAGCCGGGGACCAGCTCGTCGTCGGCGTCCCCCAGCTGGCGCAGCGTCGCGGCGATCGACCGGGTGTAGGCGGTCGCGTGGTCGAGCGTCGTCATCAGCTGCGGCGCCGCCCACTGCCCGGGGACGTCGCGCCAGCGCACCCGGTAGCCGAGCAGCTTCGCGCGCGGGTTGGCGCGCAGGCTCGCCGCGCCCTGGTCCACCGCGTACCGCGCCTGCTCCTGCACGTTCGCCAGCCGCGACTCGCGCTCCTCCCACAGCGAGCGCCACTCGGCGGGCTCGACGACCTCCTCGGCGAGGGTCCCGAGGGCGTCCGCGAGGGCCTCCCGCAGCTCGCGGACGGCGTACTCGCCGCGGCGCAGGTACAGCGGCGGGAAGACCACCGCGTTCATGCCGAGGCCCACCACGAGCCCGGTCGCCACGTCGGCGAGGCGCGGCAGCGTGTAGGAGACGACCTCGTGCCCGCCCAGGAGCAGCACGAACAGCGCCGTGAACGGGACCTGCGACGACTGCGCGCCGAGCCGCCGCCATCCCGACGCCATCATGGCGAGGACGAGGACGAGGGCGATGCCCGCGATGTTCGGCCCGACGAGCAGCCCGACGGGGATCGCGAGCGCCGCGCCGATCACGAACCCGCCCCCGTACGCCAGGCTCTCCCGCACGGACCGCACGACCGTCGGGTACACCCCGAGCAGCGCGGCCAGGGGCGCGAAGTACGGTTGCGACTGGCCGATCCCGTACTTCGCGATGACCCAGGCGACGACCGCCGCGAGGACGGCCTTGAGGGTCAGCTTCGCCCGCTCGCTCCAGTACCGGCGCCCCGCGAAGGGCATCAGATGCCCTCGAATCCCTCCAAATCGCACCAAGTCGCGGTTCCCGCCATCCGCACGTCGAATCACGGCCGAAGCGGAAGGCACGGCGGGCGCGCCGCCGGCCCCCGGCCGTCCCGGTGAGCGAGACGACAGGGGGGTGATGTGTGACACAAGACTGGATTGCGGGAAAATGCGGTCCGAACGGACGGAGGGAGCCACGTGGCGGGCAGGCGCGCGACACCGACCGGCAGGTACGGCGGCCGGACGGCGGCCGAGCGGCGCGCGGAGCGGCGCCGCCGGTTCCTCGACGCGGGGCTGGAGATGTTCGGCCGCGGCCCCGGCTACCGCGGCACCACGGTGGCGGCGCTCAGCGAGGCGGCCGGGCTGTCCACCCGCCAGTTCTACGAGGAGTTCAGCACGCTGGAGGACCTCCTCGCCGAACTGCACCTGGAGGTCAACGACGCGGCCGAGCGGGAGGTGGTCGCCGCGCTGCCGTCCGTGGAGGGGCTCCGGCTCGCCGAGCGCACGGCCCACCTGTTCCGCGCCTACGCCGCCGCCATCACCGGCGACCGGGCCCGCATCCGGATCGCGTTCGTGGAGATCATCGGGGTCAGCCCCCGGATGGACCGCCAGCGGCTGACCCGCCGCGCCCGCTGGGTCGACTTCATCTGCGCCGAGGCGGCCGCCGCGGCCGAGCGCGGCGAGATCGCCGACCGGGACTACCGGATCGCCGCGACCGCCTTCATCGGCAGCATCAACGGCCTCCTGCACGACTGGAGCGCCGGCTGGGTCGACGCCACCCTCGACGAGGTCATCGACGAACTCGTCCTGATGCTTCTGGGCCGCCTCCACTCCGGCGAAGCCCTGCCCGCGCCAGACTCCCCCGGTCCCGAGCCTCTCGGCCGCTGACCGCGCCCCGGTGTCAGGGGCCGGCGGCCGTCAGGGGCGCAGGCGTTCGAACTGGAAGTCCACCGTGGGCGCGAAGAGGGCGACGCAGGCGCCGGTCGGGTCGCTGAGGATGGCGAAGCGGCCGACCTTGATGTCGGTCGGCGGGATGTGGACGCGGGCGCCCAGTCCGGCGGCCCTGGCCGCGGACGCGTCGCAGTCGGAGACGCAGAAGTACGGGATCCAGCGCGCGGGGCGGTCGGACGGCCACTGCTCGTCGATCGAGACCATGCCCGCCACCGCCGACTCCCCGACCTTCCACTGCGTGTAAGGGGAGTCGTAGTAGTCGCGCTCGACGGCCCTCCAGCCGAAGACCTCCCCGTAGAAGCGCTGGGCGCCCTCGGGGTCGTGGCAGGCCAGTTCCATCCAGCACATCGCGGACGGCTCGTCCAGGACCCCCGCGCCCTTGAGGTGGTGGGGCGTCCACAGGGCGAAGTCGGCGCCCTCGGGGTCGGAGCACACGGCCATCCGCCCGAGATCGGCGACCTGGGTGGGCTCCACCACCTCCAGGCCCCCCGCGTCGCGCACGGCGGCGACGGTGGCCTCGATGTCGTCGCTGCGGAAGTAGCACGTCCACGATCCGCGCTCGGACTCGTCCAGGAGCGTCTGCATACCGGCGGTCTCGGGGCCCTGCACGTCGCCCAGTGTGAAGATCTCGTAGTCGCCGATGTCGGTGGTCAGCGTGTAGGAGTACCAGCCGAACAGCCCCCGGTAGAACCGCCTGGACACCTCCGGGTTCGGGCTCGCGAGCTCGGCCCACGACGGGGAGCCGGGGGCGATCCCGTTCGTCTCGGGCATCAGATCACCTCAGCATCGCCTGACCCGTGCGGCTCGCTGCGCGAGCCGGCCACCGGGGTGAGGACGGCCAGGCGCGCCCCGCACGGGTCGGTCATGACGGCGAAGCGCCCGGGCTTGATGTCGATCGGCGGCACGTGGACGACCGCCCCCAGCTCGGCCGCCCGCGCGGCGGTGGCGTCGCAGTCGGAGACCCAGAAGTAGGGGATCCAGTGGGGGTCGAAGTCGGCCGGCCACCACTCCTCCAGCGGCACCATGCCCGCCACGGACCAGTCGCCGACCTTCCAGTTGGTGTACTCGGGCGCGTAGTAGGAGCGGTCGACGGCCTTCCAGTCGAAGACCTCCCCGTAGAAGCGGCGGGCGCCCTCGATGTCGCGGCTCGCCAGCTCCGTCCAGCACATCGCGGACGGCTCGTCCCTGACGCCCGCGCCCTCGAAGTCGTACGGGGCCCAGAGGGCGAAGTCGGCGCCCTCGGGGTCGGCGCAGTGGGCCATCCGCCCGAGGTTGGCCATGTCGGTGGGCTCGCTCAGCTCGTGCCCGCCCATGGCGCGCACGGTCTCGAGGGTGGCCTGGATGTCGTCGGTCCGGAAGTAGCACGTCCACTCCGGGGCCATCGTGTCGTCCGCGAGCTGGTGCATCCCGGCGACCTCCGGACCCTGGACGTCGCCGAGGGTGAAGACGTGGTAGTCGGCGAGGGAACCGGTCAGCGTGTAGAGGTACCAGCCGAACAGCTCGCAGTAGAACCGCCGGGACGCGCCGACGTCCGGGGTGGCCAGCTCGGCCCAGGTGGGGAATCCGGGGGCGTATGCGGTCACCTCAGGCATAGCAATCCCTTCGAAGCACGCATGCCCCCACGCTAGGGACGGATGGGCAACCCCCAGGGACAAAAAGGTTCAAGTAACCACAATGTTCGCGAATCGCCCAGCGCTCGGCACGGCTTCAGATGCTCTCGACGGTCTGGAGCAGTCCCCAGACGAAGTGCGCCACGTAGGCGGTGCCGTCCGGACCCGCGATGGTCGCGTGCCAGCGGCTCGGGACCTCGCCGTCCTGGTGCGCGACCGCGCCGAAGCGCTCGTCCACGTCCCCGACGACGCAGGACCAGGGGACGAGGTCGTCGAGGGTCTCCAGCGGCGGGACGGGGACGCCGTCGTCCCGGACGAGCCACTCCTGCATGACGGTGCCGTCCGGGCCCATCATGATCTCGAAGCGGAGGCCGGGCCACAGGGCGAGCGGCGGCCACCACGCCACCTCGCAGGCGACGTCGCCGATCGGGCGCTCCTCGACGGCGGCGGGCGGGCCGAGGACGGCCTCGTAGCGGCGGCGGCCGCGCGGGAACGTCCGGGACCGCAGGATCCGCTGCCATCTGGCGTTGACTTCGCGCATCTCGGTGCGGGACGCGCCGAGCGAGCGCATCGCGTCCTCGACCAGGCCCGGCTGGTAGTCGGCCATCCGGCGCAGCAGGACGAGCTGGAACTCCCGCCGGGCGAACCCCTTCACGGCGCGGCTCCCCGGACCGCCGGGCAGGCGGTCAGGACTTGCGGGCGCCGATGGACTTGGCGATGGTCGGCCAGCTGCGCGCCAGCTCGATGCGCCAGTACTTCCAGTTGTGCATGCCGGGCCCGTACAGGTGGGAGGTGACCGGCACGCCCGCCTTCTGCGCGGCGGCGACGAAGTTGTCGTTCATCGTGCCGGCGAGCTGCTCGCCGATCCGCCCCGCGTCGTGGGGCGGCGTGTCGGGGTTGTCGTAGGGGCCGGGCTGCCCGTTGCCGGACGAGACGTAGACGCCGATGCCCTTCAGCTTGGACACCATGACGGTCGCGTCGTGCGCCCGCCAGTTCGCCCGCGCGGTGATCGGGTCGCCCCAGATGGCGGTGCCCGCGTCGCGGTTCATGGACGTCAGGATGACCGGCATGCCGGGCGCGGTGATGTTGAGGGCGCCGCTGTAGGAGGCGGCGTACTTGAACATGCGGTGCCGCTCGGCGTAGGTGATGGCGCCCTGCCCGCCGGACGACAGGCCGATCGCGGCGCGCATCGACCCGGCGTGGAAGTTGCGCTCCATCAGCGGGATGACCTCGCCGATGTGGAACGTCTCCCACTCGGGGATGCCGCCCTTCCCGCCGTTGTACCAGTTGGTGTAGGACCCGTTCCAGCCGCCCTCGGGCATCACGACCATCGCGTCGTACGGACCGATGATCTGCTCGATGTTGGAGTCCTTGGTCCAGGACGTGTAGTTGTTGTTGCCGCCGTGGTAGGCGTACACGACCGGCCACGTCTTGGTGGCGCCGGCCTTCCAGCCCTTCGGGACCATGACGCGGGTCTTCACCTCGGCGCCCAGCGCCGGGGAGGCGATCGAGACGTCGAAGATCCGCGAGTTGATCTTCGTCACGCCCGTGATGGCGGCCCCGTCGGGCGCCTTGGCGTACTTGCCCGACGTGGCACCGGACGGCATCTGCGGCTTCTTGCCGTGGTTGCCGCTGTTGCTGTCGGGGTCGTTGGGGCTCGGCGACGTCCCGCCGGTACCGAACGGGTTGCGGTTCAGCGGGAAGCTCGGCAGCTTCGACGTGCCCGGCGACTTCTTCGGGGACGCGCTCGTCGTCCCGTCGGTGACCGCGGGCTGCGTCGGGGGGCCGAACGAGGGGATCGGCTTGGAGTTCCCGCTGGCCTCCGACCTGCTCTTCGGAACCCCCACGCCGGCCTGCGCGAGGCCGACCATGACGGTGGGCAGCAGTACGGCCGCCGCCGCGGTGCCCGCGATGGCGATCTTCCTGTCGGTACGCTTCTTCATGACTCCCCAGCCGCTCGGGCCACGCCCGGCCCGACGCTCCGCTCGCCCGACGAAACTACTGTCCCCGCCGTCACAGCCGCAAGTATTGGCAGCGAATGCAATAAAGGCGAGATGATCCGTGACGCTGCGCTACGAACCCCGCCCGACTTCCCAGGCCAGATGGCCTGAGCGCGCCGTAACTCGAAGCCCGGAACCCGGTACGGATCGACCTCCACGCGACTCCACGTGATGTGCGTCTCCTCGCAGAGGATATTTCGCGTCCGGTACACCTTGCGGTGCAGTTCCGAAAAATGGACGCGCAGCGCCGGGCCGGACGGCACCCGAGCGGAGGCTCAGCGGCCGGCTATCTCCAGGAGTCTCTGCCGGAGGACGTGGCCATCGGTGGCCCGGATGAACAGGTCGTCGCCCCTCACCGCCATCCAGATGGGCCGCTCCGGGTCGGCGACGATGCCGAACGCAGGGAACTCGCGTCTCAGCGCGGCGAGGTAGGCGGCCGTCTCGTTCCGCCGGGCCCGGTCCTCGGCGCGCCTCATCCCGGGGCTCCCAGGTAGCCCTTGATGAACACCAGGGCGTCGGTGATGCGCTCGCACTCGGCGATGGGCTGCCGCCAGGACGTGAAGTACCAGTAGCGGTCCTCGTCCTCGCCGCGCGTCCGGCAGGTGATCGTGTCGCCGGACGCTCCCCTGGCTCCGCAGCCGCCTCGCCCGGTGGACGTCATGTTGCGGACGACCAGACCTCCGGCCACGTGGTGGACCGTGAACCCGTGCGCCCTGAGATGCATCCCCAGGACTTGCAGACGCACGTACGACTCGACGGCCGGTGACTCGTGCTCTGGAGCGTTCACGGTTGCCCCCGCAGCAACTCCGCGAGCGCGATTCGCTCCAATAGGCGCGTCTGGGCGTCGCAGAGCAACCACAGTTCGCCCTCGTCCCGCGCTTGGACCTCCCCTATGCATCCGTTCAGGAGCTGGTAGGGGGTCAGCTTGGCGTGCCGCCGCGCGACCAGCCCGTCCCGCGAGAATTCGGGACACCAATCAGACATTAAGGGTATTAACCCAGCCGCAAAGCCATTCGATTCCGACGACCTGGACATCTCGAAACCTCCCCGCCCGTTTTCGCGTCGAAAACACTTGCGACCAGACTCACAGGGCAGGTAAAAGTGCGGTAGTGACCCCGCAGCACCCCCGCTCAACTCCAACTGAGATCAACTCAACCCCACCCCCCGATTAACCCCCCGGAGGCTTCTCATGAGCGACAATCGCGCCCGCATCTTCTTCGGCACCGAACTCCGTCGACTGCGTGAGAAAGCTGGGCTGACGGGCAAGCAACTGGCTGACGCACTTGGTTGCACCCCGCAGTGGATCAGCACCATGGAGAGCGGGCGCAAGATCTCAGAGCAGAGCGCTCACGACCTCGACACCTACTTCGAGACGGACGGCCACTTCCATCGTCTATCGACGCTCATCAACGACGTCGAACTCCAGACCTCTCTCCCTCCAGGATTTCCCGAGTACGCCGAACGAGAGAAGAAAGCGTCCTCCATCCGCATATTCTCGGCCCTCCTCGTGAACGGACTCTTCCAGAACGAGGAATACGCTCGTGCTGTCCTGGGAGCTGATAGAGCCATGGGCACGGAGGAACTGGTAGAGCAACGTCTCGCGCGACAAGCCGTGCTCCTGCGAGAGCCTCCCCCCTTTGCATGCTTCACCCTGGATGAGACTGTGCTGTATCGCATGGTCGGAGGACGGGAGGTAATGAGAGGGCAACTCAAGTTTCTTCTCGAACTTGAGGAGCACCCAAACATCAGACTCAATGTCGTCCCACAGAACGTCGGCTACCACGCTGGCCTGGGCGGAAGCTTCACAATCCTCGGCATCGATGGCACCGACCTTGCATATTCGGAATCAGCCGGAGTCGGCACACTCATCGAACAGCCCGACAAAGTTGCGGGATTCGCTCTACGCTGGGAGATGCTCCGAAGCAACGCGCTCCCCCTCAAGGAGTCGCAAGCCGTGATCCGAACCGCGTTGGAGAGCCTATGAACAACCGGCAGAACGTCCAATGGCGCAAGGGCAGCCGTAGCGCTCACGAGGGCGGTGAGTGCGTCGAGGTGGCGAGCCTCTGGCGTAAGAGCAGCCACAGCGACCATCAAGGCGGTGACTGCGTTGAGGTGGCGGACCTGTCGCCTGTGGTCGGGGTGCGGGACTCCAAGGATCCTGAGGGGCCGAAGTTGACGTTCAGCGTCGCCGCCTGGGCCGCGTTCACCCGGTCCGTCAAGGGCAGCAAGCACGACCTGGCCTGACGACCCCGCCTCGCCACGAGCCCTCGGTTCCGACCGTGCCGGGGGCTCGTTCGTCTGTCGGCATGCACGGCGGGGCGTCGAGGTTCGGATCGTTGGCGCGTTCGTCCGCTTGTGGTCACGTCGCGACGGGCGGTTACCGGTCGCCGTGCCTGCCAACTGGGGCATTGGCATGTGGGCGGGGGGTCATGCCGTTGGTGACAGGGGGCGGCGGGGGAAGTTCCGAAACGGTCGGGATCGGCACGGAACCGATCAGTCGCCACGTGCATCACAAAAGCCGAGAAAGGCGCGACGGCACCGGCAGCCCCTTGCCGGGCGCGGTGTCTCGCGCGCTCCCCCCATTTCGAGGCATGGAGGATTTACATGCGGCGTGTCGCAACCGTGACCGTCCTCTCCGGCGCCCTGGCCGCCGGGTTCCTGGCCGTCGGCCCGGCCGCGCAGGCGCAGACCAAGCCGTCCGACAAGCTGGGCAAGGAGGTGACCACGACCAGCCAGGGCGCGCTGTCCAAGAAGGACCTCATCGCCGAGGCCCGGGCCGCGGGCAAGCCGATGACCGCCAAGGAGACCGCCTCCATCCAGGCGGCCCAGCGCTGCGGGTACTACCAGCGCACCCGCGGCCGGAAGGCGTCCAACGGCCGCTGGATCATCGCGGTGACCAACCGGCTCACCTGGTGCTGGGACGGCCGCCACGTCAACTCCTACCGGGCCAACTTCAAGGCCTACACCTACAACAAGACCAAGTGGAGGTGGCGCGGCTGGGTCCGGGCGAAGGCCACCCACGCCGGCAACTGGAGTTACGCGACGTCCTACGCCCAGGGCGCGTTCTACTACACGGGCAACGGCAAGACCTACAAGCCGTACGTCAACATCCGCGGCTACTACAACGGCCGCTACCGCTGGCAGGCCGGCGGCTGAGCCGACCACACCGCAGCATCGCCCCACTAGGGGCGCATGAAGCCTTCGGCGGCCGGGGTGAGCGCACCCCGGCCGCCGGAGGCCTTTTTTCTGTCAGCGGTCCAGGTGGTGGGTGTAGAGGGCGCCGGCTTGGAAGCGGGTGCGGGCGCCGAGGCGGTCGCAGAGGTCGCGGACGCGGCGCTGGACGGTGCGGGTGCTGATGGAGAGGCGGCGGGCGATGGCCTCGTCGGTGAGGCCCGCGGCGAGGAGGGCGAGGACGGCGTCGTCCGGGGCGTCCGCGCCGGGGAGCGGGAGGGCGGAGCGCCACAGGGCCTCGAAGAGGGAGACCAGGGCGTCCAGCAGGGCGGACGGGTGGACGATCAGGGAGCTGTCGACCGAGCTGGCGTGCTCGGAGGTGAGCGGGAGCATGGCGGTGCGGCGGTCGGCCACGGCGAGCTTGATGGGGACGGCGCCGAGGCGGGCCTGCTCGCCGGACGCGACGGCGCGGCGGACGTAGTCCAGGGCGTGGGGCTCGTCGAGGGCCTCGGGCCCGTAGATTCCGCGCACCGTGATGCCGCGGCGCATGGTGCGCTCCTGCTCGTCGCTCGAGACGGCGGCGTCGGTCGCGAACGGCGGCTGGACGAGGACGAGCAGCTCGTCGCGGGCGCCGTTCAGGAGTTGCAGGTAGCGGCGGGCCACGGCGGTCCGGCCGCTGACGACCTCGACGAGCTCCTCCGGGTGCGGGGCGGCCTCGGCCAGGAGGGGGCCGATGGCGGCGCGGCTGCGGGCGATCTCCTCCTGGCGGCTGGCGACGAGGGCCTCGACCGCGACATGGGGCGGGGTGGCGAGGAGGCGGAGCGGGCGCCCGGCCAGGCGGGTGACGAGCCCGAGGTCCTCAAGCCGCGGCAGGAGGCGGCGCAGGGCCGCGACGGACGCGCCGTGGCGCGCCGCGAGGTCGGCGAGGGTCGACGGGCCCTCCCGCAGCAGGGCCCGGTACGCCGCCTCCTCGGCGGCGCTCACCCCGAGTCCCTCCAGGAGTGGCAAATCGGACACGTCCTAAACCTACGGGTTCCTGGCCCGTTTGACGGGTTCCCGCCATGACGGAAGCCGCCAGCGCCTGCACTGGATCGTTCCAGGCGGCCGACCTCACAATCAAGATCCAATTCTTGGGAGGGATGGCCATGTGGTTGAGGACCGCGGCGGCCCTGGGCCTCGGCGCGCTGGTGTTCGCGACGCCCGCGGCGGCGGACTCCGGACCCGCGTCCGCGTTGCGGGCGGAGGCCGGAGCATTCGACGTCACGCTGCCCACCGGTGACACGGTGCACGTAGCGGGGGGCGGCACGACCGTGACGCCCGCGCCGGGACGCGCCCCGGCGTTCTCCGTCCGGCACAGCGGAGGCGATCTGTACGTCGTCCCGGACGACCGGCTCGGCGACGACCCGGAGCGGTACAACGTGACGGCGCTGCACGAGCGGCGGCCCGCCGCGCCGAAGCCGAGGGCGAAGGCGTCCGGCGATCTGGTGACCGTCCGGGTGAAGAGCATCGCGCGGGACGGGCGGCCCGGTCCCGGGACGGTCGGCTTCCTGAACGTGAAGGACGGCTCGCTCGGCAACGCGCACCGTCCGCTGCCCGGAGACCCGGAGGCGCCCTGCACCGACGAGCGCTGGAACGACTCGAACTGCATCCGGCTGGCGCCGGGCACCTACTCAGTCCTGGGCGTCGTGAAGACGATGCCGTCGTGGGCGCCGAGCACCGACGCCGGCAAGCCGCTCAACTACAGCCTCGTCGGCTACCCGGAGATCGAGATCACCGGGGACACCGAGATCGTCCTGGACGCGCGCAAGGCGCGGGAGGTGACGGTCCGCACGCCCGAGCACGCCACCGCGCCCGGCCCGGGGGCGGTGAGCCACCTGATGTGGACGCGCGGCACCGCGAACGGGCCGGCCGTGGACGAGGGCGTCTACCTGGGCGACGGCTCGATGCTGGAGGAGCGGGTGTTCCTCCAGCCGACCGAGCGGGTCCGCACCGGGACGTTCGAGGCCTACACGCGGTGGCGGCTGGAGGCGCCCGCGATCACGATGCGGGCGGGGAGCCGGGTGCTGCATCCCCAGTACTATCCGGCGGCCTACTTCAGCGACACCTCCGACCAGTTCCCGCGGCTCGACGGCAGCGCCCGCATGCCCGTCGGGGACGGGGACAGGCCCGGCGCCGACCTGCGCGGCCGGCTCGCCCTCGTCCAGCGCAGGGACGGCGTGCCCGTCGCCGAGCAGGTCGAAAGGGCCGCAAAGGCGGGGGCACGGATGGTCGCCGTCTACAACGACGCGCCCGGTGTGAACGACGACCCGGGCGACTACGGGAGGCTGCTGAGGGTTCCGACCGTCCGCCTGTCCCATGAGGAGGGACGGGCCCTCCTGCGGGAGCGGGCGATGGTCGCGGCCAAGGGCATCGCGGACAGCCCCTATCAGTACGACCTGGTCTTCCCGGAGAAGGGGCGAATCTCCAGGAACCTGGACTACGTCGCGCGCACGAGTGAGCTGGCGCGGATCGACAGCGCCTACCACGGCGGCGGCGCCATGACGGCCGCGCGCTACAGCAAGCGCCCGTGGGAGGACTTCGCCCTCGCCTACGCCTACCCGGTGACCGGTACTCCGCGAACGCGCGTGGAGTACGTCTCAGCCGATCCGGATACGCGATGGTCCGCAATGGCCATCACTCCGGAGCAGCCTTACAACAACGCCTTCCCCGGCCCGGAGACACCGCACGTCGTGCTCAGTGAGACGAAATGGTCCTCGTACAGGGCGGGACAGCGTGAAGCGCACAGCTGGAACAAGGGTCCGCTCACCGGCGGCATCAGCGCGCAGTCGCCGATCGTCCGCGCCGGAGACCTGATCCGGCTCCGCGTCGGCCTGGCGGACGCGGCGCGGAATTTCGCCGACGTCTACTCCAGTTCCTTCCCGAACGGCTTCACCACCGATTTCCGCGTCTACCGGGACGGCGACCTGATCGCGCAGACCGCCCACAAGGCGAACGGGACCCTGGCGACGACCCCGGAGGACGCCGAATACCGGGTCGAATTCGACTTCGCCAACGGCGCCCCTTGGGCCCGGTCGTCCACGCGGGCCAGGACGTCCTGGACGTTCCGTTCCGCGCGAACGGCCGACCTCACCGTCCTTCCGCTGCTCCAGGTGGGTTACGACGCGGCGCTCGACACGCGGAACAGGACCCGCTCCAGGACGCTGAGGCTGACGGTCGCGCACCAGGACGGCTCGGCCGCCCCGCTGCGCCGCCTGTCCCTCCAGACGTCGTTCGACGACGGCGCCACGTGGACGGACGTTCCGCTGCGCGACGGCGTCGCCGGCCTCCACGGGACGGGGATGGTGTCCCTGCGGGTCAAGGCCGAGGACGGCCGGGGCAACACGATCACGCAGGAGACGATCCGCGCCTACGAGCTGCACTGACGGGCGGTACGACCCAGCGCCGTGACCCCGGCGGGAGGGCCGGGGTCACGGTGCGGGGGGCGGGTTCAGTTGACGTCAGGACCGGGGCCCGCCCCACCGGGTCACGGCTGGGTGTAGTCGTACTTGGCGGTGACGGTGGCCGACGACGGGCAGAAGAGGCCGCTCGTCCGGTTGACGGTCTGGTTCGTGAAGCTGACGGTGAGCGGGAAGTTCGTGCCCGTGTAGGTACCGGTCAGGTTCCCGCCGTAGGTGCAGCCGACCGCGCTCATCGAGAAGCCGTTGATCTTGGCGACGCCGCCGCTGAAGCTGCCGCTCCAGGGCAGGGCCCCGGGGGTGACGGTGACACCGCAGCCGCCGGCGCTGGCGGAGGTGTAGGACGCGGTGGTGCCGTCCGCGGCGACGCTGCCCTTCAGCGTCGAGCTGGTGCAGGTGGCCGAGACTCCCGCGTTGATCGTCATGGTGCCGTTGAGGTTGGCGGTGAACGTCCCGGGCGTCACGGCCAGGGCGGGGGCGGCCGTCAGGCCGAGGGCGAGGGTGGCCGCGGCTGCGGCGGAGGCGACCGCGGCGGTCTTCGTGGTGCGAGACAAGGGGGGGTCCTCATTTCGAACGGTGGGCGTCGCGCCTGCACCCGAAGGGTGGGGTGGGAGGTCCGCTGAGCCGTGCGCGGCTCCGCCCATGGCCGGTGGGGGAAGCCGCCGCGAATCAGGGACCGGGCCGGGGAACCGCCGCGTCACCCTCGACACGGGTTCCGACCGGAGTAGAACGCGTTCTAACAGAGAACATAGACAAGGGTCGTTGAGTGGTCAACACCCCGAACGACACTCTCTCCTTATCTGAAGATTACCCTGTTCATAAAATGGTGTTTCGCATGTCCGTAAGTCCGTATCCATGCAGGATGCAGACATATTGGCCAGCGACTTCCCTCGCCCCCCACCGCCACCCCCACTTCCTTCCGCGGGGGACGGCGAGAGGAGCGGCAAAGTCAGCGAGAACTGGTTACAGAGCGCAGTGCGGCACCGAGTGTACGAGGGAAATTCGGGACGGATGTGAAATTTCACATTCGTTCTGATCGTCATTGAAAACCCGGTCGCGCGTCGCCGCCCCGGCAGCTCTGATCTGGAGTTTCGCGCCGGATTCCGGACGCCGGGAACGGTCGGCTGGTCTCCCGGCCGGCCGTTGTCAGGCGTGCGCTCCCGGTCCATTGTGGCGGGACCCCCAGCGTCCGTGAGCGTACGCGGGAGACCCTCGCGGCGCGGCGAGCGGGCGCGCAGAGCCGAACGGCAGGTACCCCGTCATGAGAAGACCCCGCCGACTCCGTTCCCTGCTCACCGCTCCGTCGGTGCTCGCCCTGGCCCTGGCCGGGCTCGCGGCGCCCGCCGCCGCGTCCCCGCCGGGCGCCGAGACCGCCGGGCAGTACGTCGTCACCGGTCCGCGGACCGTCCAGCAGCGCAGCCAGGTCGCCCGGACCGGGGCGGCGATCAACGACGTCAAGGCCGGCGCCGTGGAGGTCAGCGCCATCCCATCAGAGGTCAGGGCGATCCGGCGGCTCGGCTTCGCCGTGAAGCCGGCTCCCGCGCAGACCGCGAACCCGAGCGCGGCGCCGAGCACGGCGGCGACCTCGTACCACACGTTCGCCGAGATGCGGCAGGAGGTCGACTCCGTCGTCGCCGCCCACCCGCAGATCGCCCGCCAGTTCGTCGCCGGCAGGTCCTACCAGGGCCGCGACATCGTCGGCGTGAAGATCAGCGACAACGTGGCGACCGACGAGAACGAGCCCGAGGTGCTGATCATCGCCAACATCCACGCCCGCGAGCGCCTCACCGCCGAGCAGGCGCTCGACTACATCGGGCAGCTCACCACCGGCTACGGGTCCAACAGCCGGATCACGAACCTGGTGAACACGCGCGAGATCTACGTCATGCCCATGGTCAACCCGGACGGCCAGGTCTACGACATGACCAGCGACACCCAGCCGGGGCGGATGTGGCGCAAGAACCGCCAGCCCAACCCGACGTCCACGGGCACGGACCTGAACCGCAACTTCGCCTACAAGTGGGGCTGCTGCGGCGGGTCGTCCGGCAACGGAGGCAGCGAGACCTACCGGGGCACCGGTGCGGAGTCGGCCCCCGAGACGAAGGTCATCGCCGACTTCGTGCGGAGCCGGGTCGTGGGCGGCAAGCAGCAGATCGGGATGTTCCTGGACGTCCACTCGGAAGCGGAACTCGTGCTGTGGCCGTTCGGGTACACCTACAGCAACACCGTCCCCGGGGCGATGTCCGCCGACGAGGAGGCCGCCCACCGCACCATCGGGCGGGAACTGGCCTCGACGAACGGCTTCACCCCCGAGCAGTCGAGTGACCTCTACATCACCGACGGCACGACGGACGACTGGACCTGGGGCAACCAGCGCATCTTCTCGTTCACGTTCGAACTGGGTGGTGGAAGCTTCTACCCGGCGCCGTCCGCCATCGCCGGCGAAGTCCAGCGCAGCCGCGAGGCGCTGCTGCGGCTGACCGACTACGCGGACTGCCCGTACCGGGCGATCGGCAAGCAGGGCCAGTACTGCGCCTCGTGACAGCCGCGCCGGTCCGGTGCGGCCCGCAACGGACCGGGCCGGCGCGTCAGCCGAACCGTTCGCGGAGGGCCGGCAGGAGGTCTGCCTCCGCCCAGGTCCGGAAGTCCTTCTGGTGCTCGGGCCCGGACTGGCAGAACGCGATGTGGGTGAAGCCCGCGTCCGCCCACTGCTGGACGGCCTCCACGTAGTCGTCGACGTCGTCCCCGCAGGGGACGGACTCGACCACGTCCTCCGGGCGGACGGTCTTCGTCGCGGCCTCGAAGTTCACCGGGCCCGGCAGCTCCGCCATCACCTTCCACCCCGGCGCGGAGAACTTCCACGTCCGGTAGGCGCGCTCCTTGCACTCCTCGTAGTCCTGCCCGAAGGCCACCGGGATCTGCCCGTAGACGGGCTTGCCCGCGCCGCCCTCGTTGTGGAAGAACTCGACGACCTCCGGGACGGGCTGGTCGGAGATGAGCAGGTCCGCGTGCTCGGCGGCGAGCCGGCCCGCGCGCCGCCCGAAGGCCGCCATGCCGATCCGGACGGGCTCGTCGGGCAGGTCGTAGAGCTTCGCGGAGTCGACGCTGAAGTGCCGGCCCCGGTAGTTGACGTAGTCGCCGCTGAACAGCGCCCGGATGATCTCGACGGCCTCGGCGAACATCTCGTGCCGCACGTCCACCGACGGCCAGCCGCGCCCGACGACGTGCTCGTTGAGGTTCTCCCCGGCACCGAGGCCGAGCGAGAACCGGCCGTCCGACAGGACGCCCATCGTGGCGGCCTTCTGCGCCACCACGGCCGGGTGGTAGCGCATGATCGGGCAGGTCACGAACGTCATCAGCGGGATGCGGTCGGTGGCCTGGGCCAGCGCGCCGAGCACCGACCAGGCGTAGGCGGAGTGGCCCTGGCTCTCCAGCCACGGGAAGTAGTGGTCGGAGATGACCGAGTAGCCGAAGCCCGCCTCCTCGGCCTCCACGAGGTCGGTGACGAGCTGCTTGGCCGGTGTCTGCTCGCAGAGCAGCGTGTATCCGAATTCCATGTCACTTCCCCAACAGGTCCATGAGGTCGTCGGCGTGTTCCTCTTCCTCGCCGAGGATGTCCTCCATCAGCCTCCGGGTGGTCACGTCGCCGTCGCCGAGCCAGCGGATGATCTCCTGGTAGGACTCGATGACGATCCGCTCGGCGACGAGGTTCTCCTTGAGCATGCTCTTCAGGTCGTTCTCGTCGAACGTCTCGTAGGTGGTGTGGGAGCGCTCGGCAAGGGTCCTGGGGTCGAAGTCCGGCTGACCGCCGAGCTGGCTGATGCGCTCCGCGGCGCGCATGGCGTGCTCGCGCTCCTCGTCGGCGTGCTCGCTGAACTCCGCCGACACCTGCGCCCGGTCGATCCCCGTCGCGCTGATCGCGTGCTGCGCGTAGCGCATCCAGCAGACGATCTCGGTGGCGAGCACGTCGTTGAGGACGCCGATCACCTCCCCGGCGCTGCGGCCGTACCCCTCGGTCACCGGACCGTCGGCCATCTTGGCGCGGGCGCGTTCGCGGATCGCCGCGACGTCGATGCTGAAACTGCTCTCGGCCATGTACCCCTCCCGATCAGCGCGGACCTGGGCTCCCCTACCCAGCAGGCGCCGCTCATGCCTGCGACACGCACGGCTCCCCGCTGACCGGCGTGCACGTTGGACACTTAACGTCACCGGTGATACACGTAGAGCTACATCGCTCCGATCCGGAGCGGGGGGAAGAGACATCCGGTCTCCACCTTGAGATCCGGGCGCAACAAGGAGAAAGAACCACATGAAGTCCTTCAGCTACAGCGACCTCGACAAGCTCACCGGCGAGGTCCTGCCGGAGCGCGCCGTGCTGTCCACCCTTCTCGCCGGCGGCGGCAACAGCAACGGCAACGAGAACGCCAACTTCAACCTCGGCGGCGGCCACGACGGCACCACGGCCATCAGCCCGCTGTGCCAGAGCACCGCGAGCACCCACGAGGGCCTGGCGGGCCTGCTCGGCGCCAACACCCAGTCGACCTTCACCTGCGCCGGCGCCGCCGTGGTCTCGGGCCACTGAGCCGAGCGAACGTGAACGCGGGCCACGCCCGCACGAGAAGGGCCGGCGGACACCGCCGGCCCTTCTCCTTTTTCAAAATTGCGGTGAAAGCCGCGACAAAGGATGGAGGCGAGCCCTCCACCGTCCATCTCAAGCCACTCGACCTCTCCGCTATGACCCGACGAATCCACTGGTCAGCACACATTTGAACACACATTGTCACGTGTGCTATACGTAGAGTTACCTCACTCCGACCGGAGTTGAGGAAGGGACATCCGGTATCCACCTTGAGATCCGGGCGCAACAAGGAGAAAGAACCAGATGAAGTCCTTCAGCTACAGCGACCTCGACAAGCTCACCGGCGAGGTCCTGCCGGAGCGCGCCGTGCTGTCCACCCTGCTCGCGGGCGGCGGCCACGGCCACGGCCACGGCAACATGAACGAGAACGGCAATTTCAACTTCAACGGCGGCCACGGCGGCGGCCACGGCGGCACCGCCATCGTCCCGCTGTGCCAGAGCACCGCGAGCACCCACGAGGGCCTTCTGGGGCTGCTGGGCGCCAACACCCAGTCGACCTTCACCTGCGCCGGCGCCGCCGTGGTCTCGGGCCACTGAGCCGAGCGAGCATGAACGCGGGCCACGCCCGCACAGGAAGGGCCGGCGGACACCGCCGGCCCTTCCTCCCTTCCGAACCCGGCCCAGGACATTTCCGGCCCGCACGCCCCCGCGACACAAAGAATCCGCCGGTCAGCACCTGTTTGGAGACTCAAAGTCACGTGTGCTATACGTAGAGTCACCTCACTTCGATCGGGAGTGCGGAAGGGACATCCGGTCTCCACCTGAGAGATCCGGGCGCAACAGGGAGAAAGAACCAGATGAAGTCCTTCAGCTACAGCGACCTCGACAAGCTCACCGGCGAGGTCCTGCCGGAGCGCGCCGTGCTGTCCACCCTGCTCGCCGGTGGCCACGGCAACGGCAACGAGAACGGCAACCTCAACGTCAACCACGGCGGCGGCCACGACGGCACCACCGCCATCAGCCCGCTGTGCCAGAGCACCGCGAGCACCCACGAGGGCCTGGCGGGCCTGCTGGGCGCCAACACCCAGTCGACCTTCACCTGCGCCGGCGCCGCCGTGGTCTCGGGCCACTGAGCCGAGCGAACGTGAACGCGGGCCACGCCCGCACGGAAGGGCTGGCGTGCACCACGCCAGCCCTTCCTCCCTTCCAGAACCGACGCGAAAGCCACACCAATGCCTCAGACGAACCCGCCCACCGTCCGCTACGCCGACCTCGACCGGTTGTCGGGCGAACTCCTTCCGGGACGGATCCTGCTGTCGACCGTCGGCGGCCGATCCGGCACCAAGACCGCGGAGGCCTGCCGTCACGAGCACTACCTCGGAACGGCCGGCCTTCTCGGCACCGGCCTGCTCGCCGAGCCCGAGCACACGGCGAAGACCTGTGTGCCCATCCAGTTCACTGACGGCAAATGAGCGGCCCGGCGACAACGGACGGTGACGCGGCG
Organism: Spirillospora sp. NPDC049024; assembly: GCF_040649235.1. Taxonomy (NCBI): domain Bacteria; kingdom Bacillati; phylum Actinomycetota; class Actinomycetes; order Streptosporangiales; family Thermomonosporaceae; genus Spirillospora; species Spirillospora sp. NPDC049024. Next base: position 200,887 of record NZ_JBEZFD010000013.1, on the reverse strand, counting down.
GGCGGTGGGGCGACAGGCGGTAGCGCGACGGGCTCGACGGGGACCCTCGTCCTGCCCGCGCTCGCGGACGGCGCCGAGCTCATCGGCGAGTTCAAGAACTCCGGCTACCGCGACACGCCCCAGCTCGTCCGGTTGCCGAACGGGCAGCTCGTTCGGCTGCCGCCGCTGCTGTACCTGGTCGCCGAGGCGCTGCACCGGCACCGCGACCTCGCCGGCGGCAGCGACGTCGAGACGGCGCTCGGCCGGGTCGCCGAGACGGTCTCCGAGGCGGCCGGCGCGCGGCTCACCGGCGAGCAGGTCGTCTACCTCACCGACCACAAGCTCGCGCCGCTCGGCGTCACCACCTACAGCGACGGCACCGCGCCGCCGGTCGTCCGGGCCGACCCGTTCCTGGCGCTCCGCTTCAAGATCGCGGTGTTCCCCGAGTCGGTCACCTGGTTCGTCGGCGGGCTGTTCGCCTGGCTCTTCCGCCCCGTGGTCATGGCGCTCGTGGTCTGCGCGTTCGTGGCCGGCGAGGTCTGGGTGCTGACGTCCCGGTCGATCGCCGACGCCCTGTCGTTCGCGATCCTCAACCCGGTGAGCATCCTGCTGGTGATGGTGCTCGGGATCGCCTCATGCGCGTTCCACGAGGTCGGGCACGCCTCGGCGTGCCGGTACGGCGGCGTCCGCCCCGGCGCGATGGGCTGCGGCATCTACCTGGTGTGGCCCGCGTTCTACACCGACATCACCGAGTCGTACAGGCTCGGCCGGGCAGGACGGCTCCGCGCCGACCTCGCCGGCGTCTACTTCAACGGCATCTTCGTCGTCGGGTTGACGCTGGTCTACCTGCAGACGGGGTTCGCGCCGCTGCTCGTCGCCATCGTGTACGTCAACCTGGAGATGGTGCAGCAGCTGCTGCCGACGCTGCGGTTCGACGGGTACTACATCATGTCGGACCTCATCGGCATCCCCGACCTGTTCCGCTACATCGGGCCGATCCTGCGCCGGACGCTGCTGCGGCGCCCCGCCGATTCCCGGCTCAACGACCTCAAGCGCTGGCCCCAGGTCTTCGTCACGGTCTGGGTGCTGACGGTGATCCCCATGCTGGCGGTCCAGATCGGCCTGATCCTCACCCAGGTGCCGAACCTGGTGGCCAAGGACTGGGGGATGATGCGCAGGCTCGCGTCCTCCGCCGCGGGCGGGGCTGACCCGTTCACGCTGGTCACGTCGGGGTTTCAGATCATCCTGCTGGTCCTGCCGCTGATCGGTCTGGCGTTCATCCTGTACGGCTTCGCCCGCGGGCTGGTGCGGTGGCTCGTCCGGTACGTGAACGCGCCGGTCGCCAAGACCGTGTCCGGGACCTGAGAGGCCCGGCCGCGAACGCGCCGGGCGCCGCCAGAGTGGCGCCCGGCGCGTTCCGCGTTTCCAGGTGAATGCATTTTATAAGCTTTTCCCATTGCGCTTCGTCAGGCCGGGGCAAGGGAATCCTCGAGACCCGGGAGAGAAAAGCTCCACGCAAAAGATCTCTCCTTTTGCAAAGGCCGGCACAACCCGCGGCCGGCGTTTCCGGAAGGCCCCGCGTTGCTCCGTCGCCCCGCCCCCGCCGCATGGCTGGGGGCCCTCGCCCTCCTCCTGCCCCTGGTGTTCGTGGATCGGTCCATCGCGGCCGCGCCGGAACGCGCCGAGGTCGTCGCCGAGACGGCCGTCGCCCCCCGCACCCTTGACCTGACCATTGCCTCCCCCGCGATGGACGGCCGCCAGAAGGCGCGGCTGCTGCTGCCGCCCGGCTGGTCGCGGCACGCGGAGCGCACCTGGCCCGTGCTGTGGCTGCTGCACGGCGGCGTCGACGACTACACCGCCTGGACGCGCGACACCGACGTCGCGGAACTCACCGCCCGGACCGGGGTCATCGTCGTGATGCCGAACGGCGGCCGCTGCGGCAATTACTCCGACTGGTGGAACTACGGGAAGGGCGGCCCGCCGCGCTGGGAGACGTTCCACATGACCGAACTCCGGGGGATTCTCGAACGGGACTACCGCGCCGGCCCCCTTCGCGTGATCGCCGGCAATTCCATGGGCGGCCTCGGCGCCATGCTGTACGCGGCCCGGTTCCCCGGCGTGTTCGAGGCCGCGGCGGCGTTCAGCGGCTACCTGGACACCCTGTACGGCCACCGGCCCGGGGACGACACGACCGGCTGGGGACCGGCCCTGGCCTGCCCCGGAACCGACTGGCGGCGGGTGTGGGGCGATCCCGACGACCAGGCCGCGATCTGGCACGCCCACAACCCGACCGACCTCGCGGGGCGGCTGCGCGGCGTCCGGCTCTGGGTGGCGAGCGGCAACGGCAAGGCCGGCTCCCTCGGCGGGCTGCCGTTCACCGATCCGGTGGAGGCGGCCGCGAACGACCACGCGCACTCGTTCGTGGACCGGCTGCACGGCCTCGGCATCCCGGTCACCGCCCGCTTCTTCGACGGGCAGCACGACTGGCCGTACTGGCAGCGCGACCTGCACGAGGCGTACCCGATGCTCATGGACGCCCTGGGGCTCGCCCCCTGCTCCGGGCTCAGCCGTTCTTGAGCCGCTCCGGGGCGTCCTCCACGCCGAGCGGCCCGTGCCATTCGAGGAGCAGGACGGTGGCGTCGTCGTCCAGGCGCCCCGCGTGGTGCTCCAGGATGTTGTGGACGAGGCGCCGCAGCGTCTCGGGGACCGACAGCCCGTCGGCCTCGCGGCGGATGATGAAGTCGACGAACCGGTCGAGCCCGAACTCCTGCTTCTCCGGGTCGCGGGCCTCCACGATCCCGTCGCTGTAGAACAGGATCCGGTCACCCGGTTCCAGCTGCTCGGTGCACACCTCCGGGCGCACGCCGAGGCCGGTGCCGAGCGGGGCGCCGGGCGGGCACTCCAGCGTGGTGACCCACCGCGATCCGCGGATGACGACGGGAGGAGGGTGCCCGTACGAGACCCACGACAGCACGCCCGACGGCAGGTCGAGCTCGGCGAGCACGCCCGTGACGAAGCGCCCGCTCGGGTCCTGCTCGTGCAGCACCGCCTCGATCGCCTCGCCCGCCTCGACGAGCCCGGCCCCCTGCATGCGGCTGTTGCGGCAGGCCGCGACGGCGAGGTTGGAGGTCAGCCCGGCCGCGGTGTCGTGGCCCATGGCGTCGAAGATCAGGATATGGACGGTGTCGCCCGCGAGCGCGTAGTCGAAGGTGTCGCCGCCCAGCATGTAGGCCGGCTCCAGCGCGGCGCCGATGACGACCTGGTCGTTGGCGAAGGTCATCGGGGGCAGCAGCCGCCACTGCATCTCCGCCGACACCGTCATGTCCCTGGTCCGCACCAGCCGGGAGTAGGAGTCGCTGTACGGCCCCTTGCTGACGATGATCAGCGCGACCAGGCCGGCCAGGGACTCGGCCTCCTCGTGGGCCCGGGCGTCGTCGCGGCGGACGGTCACGCGCAGCACGCCGAGCCGCTCGGCCCCGTCCAGGATCGGCACCCAGTACTGGCAGCGGCCGTCGTCGAGGCCCTGCCCGGCCGCCGGCTCCATCGTCTGGAAGGCCCGGCCCGCGACCGTGCCGTCGACCCTCAGCTCCGAGGCCTCGGACCCGGGATCCTGCCCGGCGTCCGGGCCCTTGCCGGTGAGCAGGCGCAGCACCGTCTGCTGGAGGTCCACGACGTAGATGCGCGCGTCGTGGAGGCCGTGGTCGGCGGCGTGCCGGGCCACCGCGCCCGGCAGCTGCTCCATCGACATCAGATGGCTGGCCGCCAGCAGCTCTGTCAGCATCGGTTCGCCGCCCTGCGTCTCGGATGTTCGGAACGGTGAATTCCGCCGCCCCGCGGGCGGACCACCGTTCTCCGGGACCGCGTCGCCCCTTTACCAGACCCTACCCTCCCGTTCTCCTCCCGAGTGTCGCCAGGTGGCGCCCGGTCCGGCTCAGGACTTCGACGGGGAGGGGCCCCCGGGCAGCAGCGCGGCGATCCCGGGCTTCAGCAGGCCGCGGACGCTGGCATAGGGAGCGGCGAAGTTGAGGTTGCCGCAGCCGTCGCTGCCGCCGTGGAGGTAGGAGAGCTCGAACCCGGCGGGGGTGAAGAACGCGCTCAGGGCTGGCGGGTCGGGCTCGCCGCTGGTCGAGCCCGGAAGCGTCTGCGGCGAGAAGTCGGCGAGCTTGAACGCGCCGTCCGCGGTGCTGCAGTCCTCCCATCGGCGCTCCGTGGAGCCCGGCTTCTGCCGGACGAGCCCCTGGAGCCGCCGAACCCCGTCCGCGGTGAGCGTCGAGGGCTGGAAGACGTCGGCGGCGGTGAGCCGGCGGCCGGTGCGCAGGTCGACGGTGACGACCTCGCCGCCCGGGGAGCCGTCCGCCTGCTGGCAGTTGTCCGACAGCATGAAGTAGCGGACGGAGACCAGGCGGGGACCTCGCATCCCGAGCCTCGTCTCGGTGCCCAGCTTCACGGGCTTGCCCTTGCAGTCGATCGAGGCGGCCTGCTTCTTCGACGCCGCGATGAGCCGGTCCAGCGGCCCGCGGAGCTCGGCGTTGACCCGGTGTTCGAGCGCGGGGTCCTTCAGGCCGGTGACCTTCGGATACTGCGCGTTCTGGACCACGATCGCCGGGTTCGCGAGCCGCTGGTTGTCGGCGACCAGCGCCACCACGGCGGCGGGCGCGGGCCGCGGCGGGGGCTTCTCGTCCCGCACCGCGTAGACGACGCCGCCCGCCGTCGCGGCGACCACGGCGGCGCCGGCGGCGGCCAGCGCGCCCTTGCCGGCGGCGGTGGCGAGGAAGCCCTTGCTCACGGCCGCGCCCGCGGTCCCGGCGCCGCCCGCGCCGCCGCCCGCGCCGGCCGTGCCCGCGGTGCCCGCCGCTCCCGCGGCGGACGCTCCGGCCGCGGCTGACGCCCCGGGCGCGACGGCGAGGGCGCCGAGCGGGAACAGCGCGGCCAGGGCGACCGCGGCGGCGGCCAGGGCCCGGACGCCCCGCTGCTCCCAGTCGCCCCCGTAGGCGGCGACGGCGACGCTCTCCAGCCACGTCACGAACTCCGCCGCGCCCGGCGGCCGCTCCCCCGGGTTCTTCGCCATCCCGTGCAGGACGAGCGGGCGCAGCGGCTCTGGCACGTCCCGCACGTCGACCTGCTCGGTGAGGTGCTTGTTCATCAGGGCCGCGCGCTCGGCCGCCGTGAAGGGGCGCCGCCCGGTGACGCACTCCACGAACACGCACGTCGCGGAGTACACGTCGGTGGCCGGGGTGGCGGGATCGCCGCGCCACTGCTCGGGCGCCATGTACACCGGCGTCCCCGCGAGCGACCCGCCGCCGGACAGGACGGCGATGCCGAAGTCCACCAGCTTGCTCAGGCCGTCGGGCCGCACCACGACGTTCGCCGGCTTGTAGTCGCGGTGCACGACCCCGACGGCGTGCGCCGCCGCGAGCCCGAGCAGCGAGCCCTTCAGCACGAGCAGCGCCGCCTCCGGGGCCAGCGCCCCGTGCTCGCGCAGCACCTCCTTCAGGGACGCGCCGTTCACCGCCTCCATCACGATCGCCGCGCCGTGCTCGCCCTCCACGAACTGGTAGAGGCGCGCGACGTACGGGCTCGTCAGGCGGCCGAGCATCTGCGCCTCGGCCCGGAGCCCGGCGACCGCGGCGGCGTCCCCGCCGACCAGGTACTTGATCGCCACCGGGGTGCCGGACTCGGCGTGGCGGGCGAGGACGACCCGCCCCTGCGCCCCGCGCCCGAGTTCACGTTCCTCGGTGAACCCCGTCAGCCGCCAGTCCATTCGCCGCTCCCGCCGCTCTTTCGATCATGTCTCCCATGACGGTGACGCCACCGCGTGAGGAAAGGTTCGCGGAAAGTCCGCACGGGCGCCACGGCCGGCGCCGGGCCGCGCCGGGACCCCGGTGAGATGGGACACACCGCCCGCGCAGCGGCCCCGCGCCCGGGAACGGTCCAAGGCACAGGTCACGGGCCGGGCTTGTCATTCGGTGACAAAGTGCGAGAAAAATGCGCGGCCATGAATTCGCGGAAGGAGTGTGCTAGAACCCGTTGGTGTTCGCCGACCGCGAAAGGATCTACATGGGCGCAGCGGAGGCACTCGCAGAGGTCGTCGACACGGAGCGCTATCCGCTGGCCGCACCGGGCGGCGCCGGATGGGACGCCCTCGTCTCCCGCACCAGGGACGAGCTGGCGAAAACGGGCTGCTGCGTGCTGCCCGACTTCATCCGCCCCGCATTGCGGGACGCGCTGCGCGCGGAATGCGCGGCGATCGCCCCGCACGCGCATTACGACGTCGAAACGGTGAACGCCTACAACATCGACGTGAGCACGCCATTGCCGGATGACCATCCGGGGCGCATCACCGTCGAGCGGGGCAACGCGTTCGTCGCCCGCGACCGCATCCCCGCCGGCTCCGTCGTCCACCGGCTCTACGCGAGCGGCCTCTTCCAGCGGTTCGTCGCGGGCTGCTTCGGGCTGCCGCGGGTGCACGAACTGGCCGACCCGCTGTCGGGGCTGGTCCTCAACGTCGTCAACCCGGGGATGGAGCACCCCTGGCACTTCGACACCAACGAGTTCACGGTCAGCATGCTTACGCAGGAGCCCGAGGACGGGGGCGCCTTCGAGTACTGCCCCAACATCAGGTCTGCGGCGGCGGAGAACTTCGGGGACGTGCGCCGCGTGCTGACCGGGCACGGCGGCGACCTCGTCCGCCGCCTCACGCTCCGCCCCGGCGACCTGCAGCTGTTCAAGGGACGGTACTCGCTGCACCGGGTCGCCGAGGTCCGGGGGGACACGGCGCGGCACACGGCGATCTTCGCCTACAGCGAGCGCCCGGGGGTCATCGGCAGCGTCGCGCGCACGAGGCAGCTCTTCGGCCGCGTCCTGCCCGAGCACCGGGCGGCGGAGGGGCGCGCCGTCCGGGTCGACCGGCTGCTGGACTAGGAGGCACCCGCCCGTGCGCACGGACACCACAGGGAAGATCTCGCTCGACCACATCTACACCAGCCCCGATCCCCGCGCCTACTTCGGCACCCTGCGCGGGCTCGACTACGCCATCCCCGACCTGGCCGAACCGCACTTCCAGCGGCTCATCGCCGAGTACCGGGAGGCGCGCGGCGTCCCGGTCCCCACCGTCCTCGACATCGGCTGCTCCTACGGCATCAACGCGGCCCTGCTGAAGTACGGCGTCACGATGGGCGAGCTGTACGAGCGCTACGGCGGCTCCGACGCCGCCGGGCTCACCCGCGCCGCGCTGCTGGCCCGGGACCGGGAGCTGGTCCGCTCCCGCGAGACGCCGGACCGGCCGCGCTTCCTCGGGCTGGACGCCTCCGAGAACGCCCTCTCCTACGCCCTCGAAGCCGGGTTCCTCGACGGCGCCGTCCACGCGGACCTGGAGAGCGGCGACCCGACCGCCGAGCAGCGCGCCCAGCTCGCCGGGACGGACCTGGTCATCTCGACGGGCTGCCTCGGCTACGTCACCGAGCGCACCGTCTCCCGCGTCGTCGAGGCGCACGAGGGGCGCAAGCCGTGGATGGCGCACTTCATCCTGCGGATGTTCCCGTTCGACCCGATCGCCGAGGCCCTCTCCGCCGCCGGGTACACGACCGTCCGCCACGACGGCCTGTTCCGCCAGCGGCGGTTCGCGACGCCGCAGGAGCAGGCGCTCGTCCTGGACCGCCTCGCCCGGGCCGGGGTCGACCCGGGCGGCCTGGAGGCCGACGGCTGGTTCTACGCGCAGCTCTACGTCTCCCGCCCACGCGACTGACCGCACCGCCCGACTGACCGCACCACATGACCGACCCCGTGCAGTGACCACCCCGGGCACTGACCGACCATGGAACAAGAGGACCGATGAACGCCGGCGAAGAACTCTCGTCCCGCACCTTCGGCAATGAGGAGCGCCTGCCGCGGGTGCCGCTGCCCGCGCTCGACGCGACGTGCGAGCGGTTCCTGGAGTGGTGCGGGCCGCTGCTGACCGCGGACGAGCTGGCCCGGACGGAGTCGGCGCTGGCCTCCTTCGCCCGCCCGGACGGCCCGGGCCGCGCGCTGCACGCGGCGCTGGAGCGCTACGACGCGCAGGAGGGCGTGCACAGCTGGCTGGACACGTTCTGGCCCTACCGCTACCTCGGCCGCCGCGACCGGATCGCGCTGAACGCCAACTTCTTCTTCCTGTTCAAGGAGTCGCCGGAGGGGCAGGCCGAGCGCGCGGCCGGGCTGATCGCCGGGGCGCTGGACTACAAGCTGCGGCTCGACCGCGAGGAGATCCCGCCGGTCGTGCAGCGCGGCCGGCCGCTGTCGATGGCGCAGAACCGGTTCCTGTTCTCCACGACGCGCATCCCGGGCGCCGAGCAGGACACCGTCCGCGCGCCGTACACCGACGCGTGGCCCGGCCCGTCCGACGCCCGCCACATCGTGGTGTTCTTCCGCGGGAACATCGTCCGGATGGACGTCCTGGGGCCGGACGGCTCCCCCCACACGCTGGACGAGCTGCGGGCGGGCCTCGCCGCCGTCATGAAGGCGGAGGCGGCGCCGGAGCCGTCCGCCGGGCACCTCACCACCAAGGCCCGCGCCGAGTGGGCGGCGAGCCGCGAGGCGCTGCTCGCCCTCGGCAACGCCCAGGCGCTCGACGACATCGAGACGGCCCTGTTCTGCGTGTGCTTGGAGGATTTCACCCCCGAGGACGACCTCGACGCCTGCGACCACCTGCTCCACGGCGACAGCGCGAACCGCTGGTTCGACAAGGCCGTCTCCTTCGTCGTGTTCGGTGACGGCACGGCGGGCATCAACGTCGAGCACTGCGGCCTGGACGGCACCACGATCCTCAGCTTCGTCGACGCGGTTCTGGGCGAGGCCCCCGAGAAGCTGTCGCAGCGGTCGGGCGCGCGGGCGCAGGGGCTGCCGGTCACGGAGACGATCGAGTTCACCCTGGACGACGCCCTGCGGGCCGACATCCGCGACGCCGCGGCGGCGTTCGCCGACTACGGGGCCGCGACGGCCACGACGGCCGTCTCGTTCGAGGACTTCGGCGCCGACGACGTCAAGAAGCTGAAGATGTCCCCGGACGCCTTCGTCCAGATGGCCTACCAGCTCGCCCACAAGCGCGCGAAGGGCCGCGTCGGCGCCACCTACGAGTCGATCGCCACCCGCCAGTACCGGCACGGCCGCACCGAGGCGATGCGCGTCGTCACCCCCGAGGCGGTCCGCTTCGTCGAGGTCATGGACGACCCGTCGGCCACGTCCGCGCTCCGCCTGGAGGCGTTCCGCGCCGCCGCCGACGCTCACGTCCGCCGGGCGAAGGAGTGCCAGTCGGGGCAGGCGCCCGAGCAGCACCTCTGGGAGCTCCAGCTCATCCAGAAGCGGCGCGGCGCCGAGCTCGGCGTCACCGAGCCGCTCCCGCTGTTCGACTCCCCCGGCTGGCTCGTGATGCGGGACGACTACCTGAGCACCAGCTCCGCGCCCTCGGTCAACATCCGGTACTTCGGGTTCGGCTCGACCAGCGAGCAGTGCATCGGCGTCGCCTACGTCCTGCTCCCGGACCGCTTCAACCTCTACCTGAGCACCCCGCGGCAGGTCGCGGACGCGATGCGGGAGTTCGCCGACCGGCTCCGCGAGGCCGTCCGGGAGCTGCGGGACCTGCTCGCCTGATCACCGGCCGGGCTTGGCCGGCCGGTGGCTCCGCCCGACCGGGTAGAGCCAGCGCCGGAACGCCCGGCTGAGCGCGGGCATGACGAACAGGGTGAGCACCGGGATCACCAGGACCGGGAACGTCAGCGCCCGCACCGGCAGCGGCCAGGCCTCCGTCAGCGGCGTGACGAAGGCCTGGAGCAGCAGCGCGATCGGGTACACCGCGCAGAACGTCACCACGATCATCTTGAGCTTGGAGGGCGGCGGGACGGACTCGCCGGGCAGGCTGAACCAGGTCTCCATCCCGGTGGTGTCCTGGCGGTGCTCCTCGGCGATCCCGCGGACCCGCCCGATCCAGTCCGCGCGCTCCTCCGAGGCCAGCCAGCGGTCGAGCCGCTCCTGGTCGGCGAAGTTCACCACGGTGTAGTACCGGTGCCGCGACCCCTCCGCGCGCAGCCAGGTCGCGCCCCGGTGCCCGGGGAACCGGGTCGCGACCTCGTGGAGCCCCTCCGCCCACTCCTCGAAGTCGCGCTCCCGGCCGGGCTTGACGTCCCAGGTGAACACGCTCGTGACGGGCTCGGTGTCGGTTGCGGCCATGTCCCCTGTCTCACCCGTCCTGTCCGTTCCATTCGCCTATGTACGGATCAGGCATGTACGGATCAGGTGGTGGCGAGGGCTTCGGTGGGGCTGAGGCGGGACGCCCTGATCGCCGGGTACAGGCCGGCGACCGCGCCGATGAGCAGGGTCGCGGCGACGCCGCCCAGCACCGCCCACGCGGGAATGACGACCGGCCACCCCTGGTACACGGCGTAGACGGCGGTGACGGACGCCCCGACGACCGCGCCGCCGAGGCCGCCGAGCGCCGACAGCAGCAGCGACTCGGCGAGGAACTGCGTGCGGATCTGGCCCCGGGTCGCGCCGAGGGACCGGCGCAGCCCGATCTCCGACCGCCGCTCCAGCACCGAGATGACCATGGTGTTGGCCACCCCCACCCCGCCGACGAGCAGCGCGACCGCGCCGAGGCCGAGCAGCAGCCCGGTGAACGCCTCGCCCGCCGCCTTCTTGGCCGCCAGCGCGTCCGACGGCCGCGACACCTCCACCTCGTTCGGCGCCTCGGGGTTCGCGGTCGCGCCGAGGACGTCCCGGACGTCCTCGACGCTCGCCTCCGCCGACCGGGTGTAGATGGTCGTCGGGTGCCCGTCGAAGCCGAGCCGGGCCTGCGCCGCGTCCCAGCCGACCAGCGCGGCGCTGTCCAGCTCGGGGGCCAGCGCCGCCGGCTCCAGGATGCCGATCACGGTGAACCAGCGGCCGCCGATGAGCACCTGGACGTCCGGGGCCGCGTGCCCGATCCCGAGGCGCCGCGCGGCGGTCGACCCGAGGACGGTCGCGGGGAAGCGGCCGGTCGCGGCGTTCAGCCAGACGCCGCTGCGCAGCCTCGCCCCCGTCGCGGCGCGCAGGTCGGTGCGGGCCGCGTAGGCCGCGATCCCGCCCGTCTCGGTCTCGGGGATCTTGCCCGTCCGGTAGACCTTCGCGCCGTCCACCAGGCCGGTCGCCGACACCTCCCGGACGGGGGCGATCCGGGCCACCATGGCCTCCGACTCCAGGGGCAGCTCGGCCTTGTCGCCGGTCAGGGTGCTGCCGGGCGAGACGGTCAGCAGGTTGGTGCCGAGCGCGGCGAGGGCGCGGTCGAGGTCGGCGCGCGAGGAGGAGGACACCCCGACGACCGCGACCATCGCCGCGATCCCGATCGCGATGCCGAGCGCGGACAGGAACGCCCGCAGCGGCCGGGTCCGCAGGCCGACCGCGCCGACCCTGAGCACGTCGCCCGGCCACATCCGGGCCGGCTGGAGCGTCCCGGCCGTCATCGCTCCGCCCCCGAGAGACGCGCGGCCTCGGGGACCGGCCCGTCCGCCGCCGAGTCCTCCACCACGAGGCCGTCGCGCATCCGGACGCGGCGGGGCAGGCCCGCCGCGATCTCCCGGTCGTGCGTGATGATCACGACGGTGGTGCCGGCGGCGTGCAGCTCGCGCAGCAGCGCCATCACGCCCTCGCCGGACGCCGAGTCGAGCGCGCCGGTCGGCTCGTCGGCGAGCAGCAGCGCGGGCTCCCCGGCGACCGCCCGAGCGATCGCGACGCGCTGCCGCTCGCCGCCGGACAGCTCGTGCGGCTCGTGCTCCAGCCGGTGGCCGAGCCCGACCCGCTCCAGCGCCGCCGCCGCCCGCCGCCGCCGCGCCGCCGGGCGCAGCCCGGAGTACAGCAGGCCGTCCGCGACGTTGTCGATCGCCCGGGTCCCGGCCGCCAGGTGGAAGTGCTGGAAGACGAACCCGATGCGGCTCGCGCGCAGCGCCGACAGCTTCGCGTCCGGGAGCCGCCCCACGTCGTGGCCGTCGATGCGGATCTCGCCGGAGGTGGGGCGGTCCAGGGTGCCGAGCATGTTCAGCATGGTCGTCTTCCCCGAGCCGGAGGGGCCGACGATCGCGACCAGCTCGCCCGCGCCGACGTGCAGCGACACCCCGGCGAGGGCGTGCACGCCGCCCGGGTACGACTTCACCACGTCCCGCAGCCTGATCATTTCGGCACCCCCACCAGCGTGCCCTCGGTGATCCCCTGCCCGGAGACCTCGACCTTCCCGTCGGCGAACATGCCGGTCTCCACCGGGACGTACGACGACGCGGAGCCCTTGACGACCTCCACGCCGAAGCCGCCCTCCCGCAGCGCGACCAGCGCGGACACCGGCACCGTCAGGACGTTCTCGCGCTGCCCGGCGGTGAACTCGACGTCGGCCGAGGCGAGCGCGAAGCGGGCCGCGGCCTTCTTCGCCTTGGCGGAGGAGAGCCAGATCGTGACCTCCACCTTCGTCGTCGGGTCCTCCCCCTGCTCGCCCGGCTCGATCACCGTGGTGACCTCGTCGATCTTCGCCGCGACCGGCGGGCCCTCCGGCAGCGTCACCTCGACGCGGGCGCCCTTCTTCGCGAGCCGCTGGTCGGCGGTGTCCAGCTCGACCGTGACGGCCTGGGTGGTCCCGGTGTAGTCGAGGACCTTCTTGCCGGGGGCGGCGGGCTCGCCCGGATGCGCCGCGACGGCCTCGACGCGGACCGGCCCGTCCGCGAACGCGACCCGTCCGACGTCGACGATCCCGGTCTCCGCCACGCCGATGTCGTCCTGCCACTCCCGGACGGCCTCGGCGGTGTCGGAGGTGTACTCGTCGTCCACGGTGAAGCCGTCGTAGCCGAGCGCGCTGAGGTTCTTCTCGAACCGCTCCACGTCGGAGCCCTCGGTCCCGATCCGCAGCGGCCGGTAGGACGGCTTGGACCCGTACATCAGCACGACCGGGTCGCCGTCGACCTCGTACAGCCGGTGCCCCCGGGTGACCTGGTCGCCGCTTTCGGGCAGCCAGGTGATCGTGCCCCTGGCCTGGCTCGTCGCGGTCATGGTCGGGCCGTAGCCGAGCTGCCCGTCCTCGGTCTGGGTGTCGCTCAGCGTCTGCCTGGCCACCTTCGCCGTGCCGGGCGGGAGGTCCGCGGCCCGCTCGGCGCCCCCGTCCCCGCCGGCGCGCAGCACCGCCACGGCGGCGACGCCGCCCGCCGCGACCACGGCGGCGACGGCGAGGGCGATCCTCCAGCGCGTCCGCCGCCGGCGGCGGACGCGGCGCTCCTCCTGCTCCGCCGGCGCGCGTTCCGCGGTGGTCTCCCCCATCACTTCCTGCCGCCCTGCAGGACCTTCTCGCACGCCTGCTGCGCGGTCTCCAGGTCCGGGTCGTCGCCGACCGTCTTCTTGTCGATCCGGATGCCGGGCTGGTTCGGGTCGGGGTCCGGGAAGTTCTCCACGCCGTTCTTGCGCATGCACGCGGCGAACTCGCGGGCCGCCTCCTGCATCTTCGGGTCGGGCGCGCCGGTGCGGTTCTCCATGGGGCTGTACTGCCGGCACGCCTCCATGGCCTTGTCCACGACGGCCCTGTCGCCCTTGGCCTTGATCTTGACACCCCCGCCGGGCTTCGGGTCCTCCATGTCGACGCCGTGCTCGCGCATGCACTGGGCGAACTTGACGCCGCGCTCCTCCGGGCTGAGCTGCTCGCCGCCGCCCTGCTTCGCGCCGCCCTGGCTCGCGCCGCCGTTGGCCGAGGCCACGGTGCCGCCCTTGTCGTCCGAGCCGCACCCGGTCAGCGCCAGCGCCAGCGCGAGCGGCAGCGCGGCCAGAATCCGCAGTCCCATGTCTCCTCCTCCGCGGCCGGAGCGGTTCCGGCCGACGAGGAGCGATGCAACCCGGCGGCGCGTTTCTCCCGCGTTTCCGCGCCGGAAAAGCGATCACTAACGGAAACGAAACACGGCCTCCGGCACCATCGGCTCCGGAGGAGGCCTCATGAGAGTGCTGGTGGCAGAGGACGAGCGGCTCCTGGCCGACGCGATCGCCGAATGGCTGCGGGACGACGCGCACGCCGTCGACCTCGCCTACGACGGCGCGGCGGCCCTGGAGCGCGTCACCGTCAACGACTACGACGTGGTCGTCCTGGACCGCGACCTGCCCCTCGTCCACGGCGACGAGGTGTGCAGCGAGATCGTCCGGGGCGAGACCGCGGCGCGGGTGCTGATGCTCACCGCCGCCGCGGAGATCACCGACCGCGTCGACGGGCTCGGCCTCGGCGCCGACGACTACCTGACCAAGCCGTTCGCGTTCCCCGAGCTCGCCGCCCGCGTCCACGCGCTCGGCCGCCGCTGCCGCCCGGCCGCGCCGCCGCGGCTGCACCGCGCGGGCATCACGCTCGACCCGGCGCGCCGCGAGGTGTTCCGGGACGGGCGCTACGTCCCCCTCGCGCGCAAGGAGTTCGCGGTCCTGGCCGAGCTGCTGCGCGCCGAGGGAGCCGTCGTGTCCGCCGAGCAGCTCCTGGAGAAGGCGTGGGACGAGCACGCCGACCCGTTCACCGGTGCCGTCCGCCTGACCGTCCTCAAGCTGCGCCGCAAGCTCGCCGACCCGCCCGTCGTCGAGACCGTCAAGGGAGCGGGGTACCGGATCCCATGAGGCTGTCGCTGCGCGCCCGGCTCACCATCACCTACGGCGGGCTGTTCCTGGTCGCCGGCGTGGTGCTGCTCGGCGCGACCTACGCCCTGTTCGACCAGCAGCTCTCGCGGTCCGGCACGAAGGTGCTCGCGACACGGCTGAACCCCGGCCCCGGCGGCGTGCCCCCGTCGCAGACCTCGCAGCAGGCCACGGAGGTCCGAGCGCAGACCGAGGCCCGCATGATGGCCGACGCCGACGACTGGATGCGCAAGCAGCGCGACGAGCTGCACGACGCCGCCGTCACCTCGCTGGTCACCCAGGGGTCGATCGCGCTGCTCGTCGTCGGCGGCGCCGCGGCGGGCTTCGGCTGGCTCATCGCGGGCCAGGTCCTGTCCCCGCTGCACCGCGTCACCGAGACCGCCCGCCGCATCGCCGGCTCCCCCGCCGCCGACCGCGGCCTGCACGAGCGCATCGACCTGCGGGGCCCCCGCGACGAGGTGAAGGAGCTCGCCGACACCTTCGACACGATGGTCGAGCGCCTCGACCGGTCCTTCGACGGACAGCGCCGCTTCGTCGCCAACGCCTCCCACGAGCTGCGCACGCCGCTCACCCTCGGCCGCGCGCTGGTCGAGGTGGCGATGCACCGCGAGTCGGCGTCCCCGGACGTCCGGCAGCTCGGCGAGACCCTCCTGCAGATCAACTCGCGGCACGAGCGCCTCATCACCGGCCTGCTGCTGCTCGCCCGCTCGGAGAACGAGATCACCAGCCGGGCGCCGGTCGACCTGGCCGACGTCGTCGCCCACGTCGGCGCCCAGACGGCCCTCGAAGCGGACGGCGCCGGCATCACCGTCGAGACCGAGACCTCCGAGGCCATGACGGCGGGCGACGCGCTCCTGCTCGAACGCGTCGTGCAGAACCTGCTGGAGAACGGACTGCGCCACAACACCGAGGCGGGCTGGGTCTCCGTGTCCTGCCGGACGGAGGACGGCCGCGCCGTCCTGGAGGTCGCCAACTCCGGCCCGGCCGTCCCGCGGTACGAGATCCCAGCCCTCTTCGAGCCCTTCCGCCGCCTCGACAACGACCGCATCGTCACCGCCAAGGGGGCGGGGCTCGGGCTGTCGATCGTCCAGTCCATCGTGCGGGCCCACAACGGAACCGTGACCGCCGCGCCCCGGCCGGGCGGCGGCCTCACCGTCACCGTCGCCCTGCCGGCCGCGGACCCGGAGGACGGCGACGTCCTGCCGGGCGCGCCCGCCCAAGCGCCGCGCGACCTCCCGGCCGGGCGCGGCGGCCGCGGCGGCCGCGCGAGATCCGCCGTGCGCTCCTAGCCGCTCGCCCCCGTCACCGGGGCGCGCCGTTGCCGGACATCCCGCGGGCGCCGAGGCGGCGCAGCTCGCGCGGGCTGACGCCGAAGCGCTGCCGGAACGCGTGGCTGAGCGCGCTGGCCGAGGAGAACCCCGTGGCGTGCGCGAGGTCGGTGATGGTGACGTGCCGGTCGTGAGGGTTGCGCAGCCGGTCGCGAACCAGCCGGAGCCGCTCCTCGCGGATCAGCTCGCGGGGCGTGGTCCCGGCGCGCTGCAGCGCGAGCTGCACCTGCCGCAGCGACCAGCCGAGGTCCTGCGCCATCGCGGCGCCGGTGAGCCCGGGATCGGTGGCGTGCTCGCGGACGTAGCGGCGCACCACCGCCTCCACCTCGGCGAGGTGGCCGGGCGCGGGCGGGCGCTCCTCGCCCGCGAGCATGAGGCACAGCAGCTCGGTGATCCGCTCGCACGCGGCGTCGAACTGCCGCACGGTGAGGGTGCGGCGCTCCTCGCCGACCGCCCGCACCATGTCGGCGACGACGCGGCCGAGCCCGGCGGACAGGTCCAAGCCGGTCACCGGGCGGGGCGGGGCGCTCACCCGGCCGTCCATCTCGCGGGCCGGGATCGTCATGACCAGCGCGCGGGCCGGCCGCGGCTGGACGACCCGGAACGGCGCCGCGGGCGCGATGAGGCCGCCGGTGCCGGGGCGCAGGCGCGCCTCGCGGCCGTCCTGCACCATGAGCATCTCGCCGTGCAGCGGGAGCAGGAACCGGTAGCCGCGGTCGCGGCGCGCCTGCCCCGGGGTGCGGACGTAGTCGGAGCGGTCCGAAAGGTACAGGACGAGCCGGAACCCGGCGCCGTTCTGCCTGACCGGCCCGCCGAGCACGTCGTCCACCGCAGGCCCCTCCACCCCCGCCGCCGTAGATCGTTCGCGGGCGAGCGTAGTACGACCGCCGCCAATGAATCAGGCGAATCCATCGGAAAGTAACGTGATTCAGACTGTGGGTGATCTTGCGATGCGCCCGGCGGCAAGTTCTCTGCGCGCGAGCACAAGCGCATCCCGGCGCACCCGTCCTACGGTGCCGAAACCGCGGCGTATCCGCGCCGTCCCCCACCAGCCATGAGGCGGTCCGCCGTGGACGCGGCCGGACCCGCCTCGCCGAAAACCCCTGCACCGAGGATCTGATGGAGCAATTCCTCTTGGCGGCGGCGCTCGTCGTCGTGGCGGGCGCCGGCATCGCGGCCGCCGTCCTGCTGGTACGCCAGCGGCAGGAGACGGCCGGCCTCCGCGCGCAGAACGCCGTCCTGGCCCGCGGCCTCGACCTGCGCGAGAAGGAGCTGCGGCACCTCGCGGACGTCCGGCTGCCGGAGCTCATGGAGTCCCTGCACAACCCCGGCGTGCGCGTCACCGGCCCGCTGCACGACCTCGACCGCGAGGCGCCCGCGTTCGGGCAGGCGCTGCGGACCGTCACCGAGCTGTTCGCCGGGTCCGCCGCGCGCGTCCGGGAGCGGGCCGACCTGTCGGCGAAGTCGACGCTGCGGGCGATGATGCGCGCGGTGCAGAGCCTCGCCAACGAGCAGCAGCTCGCCATCTCCGACATGCAGGAGCGCCACGACGACCCCGACGTGCTGGAGGGCCTGCTCCGCATCGACCACATGAACGCCCAGCTCGGGCGGCGCGCCCAGGCCACCGCGGTGCTGTGCGGGTCGTGGCCGGGGCAGCAGCGCTCGGCGTCGTCGATGAGCGACGTGGTGCGCGGCGCGACCTCCCGCATCCGCGACTACCTGCGCGTCAACATCCAGGAGCCGGTGAACACCGCGGTGACCAGCCGGGCCGTGGAGCCCATCGTGCTGACCCTCGCCGAGCTGCTCGACAACGCGGCGCGGCACTCGCGCCCCGACACCACCGTCGAGGTCAACTTCCAGTCCACGCACAACGGCGTCGCCATCATGATCGACGACGCGGGGGTCGCGATGGACGCCGAGGAGCTCCAGCGCGCCGCCGACCTGCTGTCCGGCGACGCGTCGGTCGACATCCACCGGCTCGGCGACCCGCCCCGCGTCGGGTTCGCGGTGGCGGGCGTCCTCGCCGCCCGGTACGGGTTCCGGGTGTCGGTCGACACGCGCTCCCCCTACGGCGGCGTGCGGGCCGTCGTGTTCGTGCCGAGCGCGCTGCTCACCGACGTCCCAGGCGAGCGGGCGCCCGAACGGTCCGCCGCGTCCCGTCCGGCCGGCGAGGGCCCCGCGCCCGCCGCCGCGGCCGGCGTCCCCGCCACCCCGGGCGGGCTGCCCAAGCGCACCCGCGTCGCGGTCGCCGAGCGGCCCGCCGGGGACGCCGGGGACGAGGAACCGCCCGCCGCGCCGGACGCGGGGGCGCAGCCGCCGGCCAGGCCGGCCCGGGAGACCGCCGCGGGCCTCGGCGCCTGGCAGCGCGGCACGCGGTCCGGCCGCGCCGCGTCGCCGGCCGACGCGGACGGCCCCGGCATCGAGAGCAAGGACCTGCGGCCATGAACGAGGGGTGGAACGGCGCGATGGACGACGGTACGAACCGGCTCGGCTGGATGCTGGACGACGCGCTGCGGATGCCGGAGACCCGCTACGCGATCCTGCTGTCGGCCGACGGGCTGCTCATGGCGCACTCCGCGCGGATCAGCAGGGACGAGGCGGAGCGGCAGGCCGCCGGCATGGCGGGCCTGCAGTCGCTCGCCCGCAGCACCGCCGAGTTCTGCGGGGACGCGGGCACGACCTGGCGGCAGACGGTCAACGAGTTCGACGACGGGTACGTCTTCCTCGTGGCCGCCGGCCCCGGCGCGTACCTGGCGGTGTCGGCGACGCAGCACGTGGACATGGAGACCGTGTCGTTCCGGCTCCAGGAACTCGTCCAGCGGCTGGGCAAGGAGATGACCACCCCGCCGCGGCCGGGCGCGGGCCGTCCCGCATGACCCCGCGCCGCAGCAGGCGGGCCCTGGTCCGCCCGCACGTCGTCACCGGCGGGCGGGCGCACCCCACCCGCAACGTGTTCGACCTCGTCACCCTCGTGACCGCGGTCGGCGACCCGCCGCGCACCGGCCTGTCCCCGGAGAAGGCCCGCATCGTCGAGCTGTGCCGCGGCGGCGCGCTGTCGGTCGTGGAGATCTCCGGCCATCTGAGCCTGCCCGTCGGGCTCACCAAGGTCCTGCTGTCCGACCTCGTCGACAGCGGGCACCTCACCACCCGGGCCGCCGCGCCCGCCGCCCAGCAGTCCAAGGCCCGGCTCCTTCAGGAGGTGCTCGATGGACTCCGCGCTCGCCTCTGACACCCCCTATCTGCGCGAGAGCGTCCGGACCGCCGTGAAGATCCTCGTCGTGGGGCACTTCGCCGTCGGCAAGACCACCTACGTCGGGACGCTGTCGGAGATCCGCCCGCTGCGCACCGAGGAGCGGATGACGCAGGCCGGAGCGGCGGTGGACGACCTCGCCGGCATCCGCGACAAGACGACCACGACCGTCGCGATGGACTTCGGGCGCCTCACCCTCAGCGACGACCTCGTCCTGTACCTGTTCGGGGCGCCGGGGCAGCAGCGGTTCACCCGGCTGTGGGACGACCTCGCCCGCGGCGCCCTCGGCGCGCTGATCCTGGTCGACACCGCCCGCCTCCAGGAGTCCTTCGCCGTCATGGACATCGTGGAGAAGCAGGGCCTCCCGTACGCGGTCGCCGTCAACCACTTCGAGGGCGCGCCGCGCTTCCCCGACGCCGAGGTGCGCGAGGCCCTCGACCTCGCGCCGGCGACCCCGCTCGTCAGCTGCGACGCCCGCGACCGCACCTCGTCCACCGAGGCGCTCATCTCGCTCGTCGACCACCTCCTCACCCTGGACGGGGAGAAGCCATGACCACCGACCAGTCGTACCCGGGCGGGCCGTACGCCGAGCCCGAGCGCGTCGCGCTGTACGGCCCGGAGTTCGCCAAGGACCCGCAGAGCGCCTACGCCCGGATGCGCGCGTACGGCGACTTCGCGCCCGTCGAGCTGTCGCCGGGCGTGCCGGCGACGCTCGTCCTCGGCTACGACGCCGCGCTGGAGATCCTGCGCGACCCCGCCACGTTCCCGCGCTGCAGCGAGGTGTGGGAGGAGGAGGTCGGGCCCGAGTGCCCGGTGCTGCCGATGATGATGTCGCGGCCCAACGCGCTGTTCACCAACGGAAGCGTGCACGCCCGGCTGCGCTCGGTGATCGTCGAAAGCCTGGACCGGGTCGACCCGGTGTCGCTGCGCGAGAGCACCGCGCGCAGCGCCGACAGCCTCATCGACCGGTTCACCGGCGACGGCAAGGCCGACCTCATCGGCCAGTACGCCCGCACGCTGCCGCTGCTGGTGTTCAACGCGATGTTCGGCTGCCCCCGCGACATCGGCGACAAGCTCGTGCGCGGCATGAGCGCCATCTTCGACACCGTCTCCGCCGAGGAGGGCAACGCGCTGCTCGTGGAGGCGACCGGCGAGCTGGTGGCGCACAAGCGCGCGCATCCGGGCGCGGACGTGACGTCCTGGATGATGAGCCACCCCGCCGGGCTCGACGACCTGGAGATGGCCCACCAGCTCATCCTGCTGGTCGGGGCCGGCACCGAGCCGGAGCAGAACCTCATCGCCAACGGCATCCTGCTGCTGCTCTCCGACGACCGGTTCGGCGGCGACCTGTCCGGCGGCTCCCTGCCCGTCGAGGACGCGCTCGACGAGATCCTCTGGACCGACCCGCCGATGGCCAACTACGGGACCACCTTCCCCCGCCAGGACATCGACTTCCACGGCTACCGGCTGCCCGCCCACCAGCCCGTCCTGGTCAGCTACGCCGCCGCGAACACCGATCCGTCCCGGGCGTCCGCCGACCGCAAGGGCAACCGCGCCCACCTGTCCTACGCGGGAGGCCCGCACACCTGCCCGGCGAAGAGCCACTCCCGGCTGATCGCGTCCGTCGCGATCGAGACGCTCCTCGACCGGCTCCCCGACGTGGAGCTGGCGGTCCCCGCGGAGCACCTGGAATGGCGGCCGGGCCCGTTCCACCGGGCCCTCACCGCCCTCCCGGTCACCTTCCCGCCGGACCAGGCCCTTCCGTAGCGGAGCGCAGCGCGCCGACGACCGCGGCGAGCTGCGTGATCAGGCCGGTGACACTGGTCTGGTCGGCGCCGTTCACGGTGACGGTGCGCAGCTCGTCCGGCTTGGGCAGCTTGGCCATGATCTCGGGCAGGGACGCGATGAGCCGCGCCTGGACGGCCGCGGGGGTCCGCTCGTTCTCCAGCGCGGCGCGCGCGGCGTCGCGCTCCAGATCGAGCAGCGACTGCTCGTGCCGCGACCTGGCGCGCATGTCGGCGAGGGCCAGCTCGCCCTCGGTGCGCAGCCGGGCCAGCTCGTGGTCGCGCTCGATGCGCAGCCGCCCCGTCTCGGCCTCCTCCTCGTGCCGCTCGCGCTCCATCCGCAGCGCGTGCCGCGTGGTCTCGGTCTGGAGCTCGGCGACCTCGCGGGAGTCGTCGTGCTCGCGCCGGGTGCGGCGCAGCTTCTCGGCCGCCTCGGTGTCGAACAGCTGCGACTCGTTGCGGGCGCGCAGCTCGGCGAGCTCGCGCTCGTGCTCCAGCCGCTGCGTCTCCTTGATCCGCGCGGCGGCCATCTCCCGCTGCGCGACGGCCTCCTCGGCCTCCAGTTCGGCCAGCCGCGCGATCTGCGCCTGCTCGGCCCGGTAGGGCTTCTGCAGGTTCTCCCAGAGCCGGGACGAGCTGACCACGGCCTCCTTGATCTGCACCGTGACGATCCGCAGGCCGAGCCCCTGGTCGCTGTTGTCCTCGCCCTCGGCGACCGCGCGCAGCCGGGCCGTCAGCTCCTCGATGATCGGCTGCTTGTCGCTGAGGACGTCGCGCACCCCCATCGTGGCGACCTTGTCCTTGATCGCCGCCTCGGCCTGCTCGCGGAGCTGGAGGTTCACCAGCCGCATCGGGTCGTCGCCGCCGAAGTCGAGCTTGCGGTAGGCGGTGGCGAAGTCCTGGACGATCCACTGCACGTAGCCCTGGACGAGCACGCCCTGCAGCTCCCGGCAGATGCAGTAGGCGTTGATCAGGATCGTCTGCGTCGCGCCCGGCACCACGAGGAAGGAGTCGGTGGCCGGGTTGAACCGGAACGACACCCCGAGGCCGATGTGCAGCGGCTCGGCGCGCCCGCGCCGGGTGTGCACGACGAACGCGTTCGGCGGGACGAGCACGTTCTTCCACCGCCAGAACCCGCTGATCCGCACGTCCACGGGCCCCGCGGCGGGGCGGTCGGCGGGCCCCGCGGCACCGAGGGCGCGGTCGCGCTTGGCCAGCGGTCCCGGCGCCGGGGCGGCGCCGACCGCGCCGGGAGGCGGCGGCGGGGAGCGCCTCGCCTTCAGGTCGTCCTCCAGCACCGCCTGCTCGGCGACGACCTTGTCCAGATAGCTGTTGCCCTGGCCTGAAGCGCTCATCTCGCTCCCCCGGAATTCGGTGTGGCCGCCACATTAATGAACCTTTTGTTTGGATGCGTGCGTATTTGCGAGCGTGGCGACACACGAGGCGACGGCGACGCGCAAAAGGGAGCCGAGACACGAGGAGACTCAGGCGGCGGGGACCGATGCTCCGATGCTCGCGATCGGGGCCGGAGCGATCGCGCTGGTCGTCCTCGCGCTCGTGGTGCGGCTCGGCGGCGCGTTCAGCGAGACCGCGGCGCCGGGGCTCTCCCAGGCGGGGGCGCTGACGAAGACCGGCCTGGTGACGGCGCGGCTGGGCGGCAACGCCGCCGCCGTCCTCACGGTCGGATGGCTGCTGGTCGCGGCCGTTTTCGTGCCCGGCACGCCCGCCGCGCGCCGGTGCCTGCGCGCGGCGTCGCTCGCCGCGACGGCCTGGGCCGCGTGCACGCTCGCGCTGATCGTGTTCACCGTCCTCGACCTGTTCGGGGTGGGCGTCACCAAGGTCACCGGCGACATGATGCGGACGTTCCTCGTCGAACTGCCGCAGGGACGGGCGCTGCTCCTCGTCCTCGCCGCCGCGGCCGCCGTGTCGGTCGCGGCGGGCCTCCCCGGAGGCGAACACCGCGCCGGGAACGGGGCCGGGTACCCGCTGGCCGCGGCGCTCGCCGGGATGCTGCCGCCGCTGTTCACCGGGCACGCCGCGAGCGGCGCGAACCACACCCTCGCCGTCTACAGCCTCGTCGCCCACATCCTGGGCGTCGCGCTGTGGATCGGCGGGCTGGTCGCCCTGGTCACCGTCGCCCCGGCCGTCGGCGACCGGCTCCCCCGCGTCGCCCACCGGTACAGCGGGCTGGCGCTCGTGTCGTTCGCCGTCGTCGGCGCCAGCGGCGCGGTGAACGCGTGGGTGCGGCTCGGCGGCGTCCACCTCGGCTCGCGGTACGGAGCGCTGGTCGTCGCGAAGGCCGCCGCGCTCGCCGTCCTCGGCGCGATCGGCTGGTGGCACCGCCGCGCCACCCTCCCCGCCCTGCGCGACGGGCGGGGCGCGCGGCCCTTCCTGCGGCTCGGCGCCGTCGAGGTCCTCGTGATGGCGGCGACGATGGCGCTCGCCACCGGGCTCTCGCGCACGCCGCCGCCGGAGGTCGCGCCCGGCACGCTGGACGTCGTCGCGCTGCGGCTCGGGTTCCCGCTGCCCGGCCCCGCCGGAGCCGGGCCCCTCCTGCTCGACTGGTGGATCGACCCGCTGTTCCTCGTGCTCGTCGCCTGCGGCGCCGTCCTGTACGGGACGGGTGTCGCGCGGGTGCGCGACTGGCCGTGGCGGCGGACCCTGGCCTGGGCCGCCGGGCTGCTCGTGGTGCTGCTGGCCACCTGCAGCGGAATCTCCCGGTACAGCATGGTCCTGTTCAGCGTCCATGCCGTCCAGCACGTCCTCGTCGGCCTGGTCGCGCCGGTACTGCTGCTGTACGGGGCGCCGCTGCGGCTGGCGCTGAAGGCGATGCGCGGCGAGGGCGGCCCGCTGCTCGCCGCCGCCGCCGCGAGCCGGGGCGTCCGGGTGCTCGCGGACCCGCTCGTCGCGTCCGCGCTGCTCCTGCTCAGCCTCTACGTGTTCTACCTGTCGCCGCTGTTCGGGGCGTCCCTCGCCAACCACGCCCTGCACTCGCTGGCGCTGGCCGTCTTCCTGGCCGTCGGCCTGGCGTACTTCCACGGGACGGCCGGGACGCTGATGCCGTTCGCCGTCCTGCCGCTCCACGTGATCGCCGGGATCGCCCTGATGCGGAACGGGACCGTCCTCGGCGGCTGGTACGAGCACCTCGGCCGCCGCTGGGGCGCGTCACCACTGGAGAACCAGCACCTCGGCGCGCTGCTCCTCTGGACGGGGGCCGCCGCCGTCACGCTCGCCGTCGCGGCGGCGCATGGACTTCACCGGCACGGACTTCAGGGGCGGGGGACACGGTCCACGACGCGGCTGAGCGCCTCGACCACCGTCGGGTCGTACTCGGAGGCGGAGTCGAGCCGCAGCCGCTCCAGCACGGCGGCGCCCCGGTCGCGGTCGCCGGAGTCGCCGACCAGGTCGTCGTAGGCGTTGGCCACCTTGATGATGCGGCCGGCGAGCGGCGGCGGGAGCGGCCGCTCCCCGCCGTCGCCGGACGGCTCGCGCCCCGTCCGGTAGGGGTGCGACGACAACTGGACGATGAGCGCGACCCGGTCCAGCACCCCGGTCTGCTTGATCACTTCGGCGCCGAGCTCGGCGATGCGGCGCTGCTCGGCCGGGGACGCCAGCACCGTCGCGCCGCCCGGGATCGGGTCGCCGAGCGACAGCTGCCCGATGTCGTGCATGAGGGCGGCGTACTCCAGTTCGAGGAGCTCGGCCTCGGACATCCCCAGCTCGCGCCCCATCGCCACCGCGAGCTTGGACACCCGACGCGAGTGACCCGCCTCCACGTAGCCGCCGACCTCGGTGACGCGCGACAGCGCCCGGACGGTCTGCAGGTAGGTGGCGCGGATCCCGGCGTAGCGGCGGAACGCGAACTGCGTCACCAGGATCGGCACCGTGAAGATCAGCAGCGCGGCCTCGCCCATCGCGGTCGTCGCGACCGCGATCAGCATGGCGGTCGCGCTGGTCGCGGCGCACAGCGCCATCTTCGCCTCGAACTCGTCGCGCAGCGCGATGCCGAACCGCGCCCGCACGGCCTCCGCGCGGATCATCGCGGCGATCAGCATGTCGGTGAAGCAGGCCAGCACCACGACGAAGCACATGACGGCCAGCAGCAGCTGCCAGGGCAGGTCGAGGGGCATCAGCGGCCGGAAGCACAGCGCGACGACCGCGACGGTGAACAGCCGCCGCGCCATCGCGTCGGGCCGCGCCGACCGGCCGACCGCGATGTGCGGCAGCGAGCCGACCAGCATCCCCGCCGCGGTGACGGCGACGACCTGCAGCGCGGAGTGCTCGGCGGCCACGATGCCGAGCCGCGCGCCCGGCGGGGCGCCCTCCGGGCCGACGCCGACCAGCATCGCGTAGCCCATCGCGCCCGCGCTGGCGATCGGCGCGACCTCCCGGTTGCCCGGCATCACCATGCGGAACAGCTCGCCCAGCGCGATCAGCACGCCGAAGATGATCGCGATGTCGGGCTGGCGGAGGCCGACCGCCGCGACCTCGGTGACCGCGACGATGACGAACAGCCCGGCGGTGGCGATCAGCAGGAGCTGGCCGGAGTCGATGGTCTGCCACGCGGCGCGGTCGCGGGCGCGCGTGCCGCCGCTCATGGACGTCCCGTCACTGGCGCACCCCGTCGCCGCCGGCGACGCGCAGCGGCGCGCTCGGGTCGTCGTGGTCCTGCTGGGTGGTCTCGACGACGTCGTCGTCCGGCAGCACGACCGGCCGCGGCGGCTCCCAGCCCTCCCGCTCCAGCGCCCGCAGGAACGCCTCCACCATCGCGGGGTCGAAGTGGTCGCCCATCCCGCGGCGCAGCTCCTCGACGGCCTCCTCCTTGGTGCGGGCGGCCCGGTAGGAGCGGGTCGAGGTCATCGAGTCGAACGCGTCCGCGACGGAGATGACCCGGGCGAACTCGGGGATCTCGTCGCCCGCGAGGCCCATCGGGTAGCCGCGGCCGTTCATCTTCTCGTGGTGGTGCATGATGCCGGCGAGCGCCTCGTCCAGGAAGCCGATCTCCCGGACGATCTCCAGCCCGCGCATCGGGTGCAGCTGGATCGCGGCGAACTCCTCCTCGGTGAGCGAGCCGGACTTCTGCAGCACCTTGGTCGGGACGCCGAGCTTGCCGACGTCGTGCAGCATCCCCGCGTACCGGATCGCCTCGACCCGGTCCGCGCGCATCCCGATCTCCTGGGCGATCATCACCGAGCCGCGGGAGACGCGCTCGGAGTGGCCGCGGGTGTAGAAGTCCTTGGTCTCGACCGCCTGGCACAGCGCGGCGAGCGTCGCGGCGTGCGCCTGCTGCTGCGCGTACGCCTGGTCCATGGCCCAGCGGGCGATGAACAGCGGGAGCAGGACGAGGACGGCGGCGAGCGGCCCGACCCGCGGCCACAGCCCGGCGATCAGCAGGCCGACCATGCCGTAGCCGAGGCAGCCGACGGCGACCTGGCCGAGCTCGCGCAGCAGCTCGCGCGGCGAGGCCTGCCGGCTGAGGAGCAGCACCCCGGCCATCAGCATGAGGTTGACCAGGACGAAGGCGACCAGCGCGCCGAGGAAGGGCCCGATGACGTTCTCCACCCAGCGGGCCTGCTCCGGATGGAAGCGGTCACCGTCGAGGAAGTCGAAGACCGTGCCCGCGATGTACCCGCTGAGCGCGAACTGCGCGCCGTTGAAGAGGCGCTTCTCCGGGGCGAAGAACCGCTGCCCGGTGACCAGCGCGCTGAGCCCGAGCAGCGCGGCGCCGACCGGGCCGAGCAGCACCACCGACGCCAGGCTCGCGGCGAAGCTCAGCGAGACCCTGGCCCGCCTGATGTTCAGCCGCGCGGGCGCCGAGTCGCAGACCAGGAACAGCAGCGCCAGCACGGCCAGTTTCGACCAGTCGAGGTCCGCGAAGGACGACGTCGCGATGAGGCCCGCCGCGAGGGCGACCACACCGCATACGTACGCCCAGGCAGCGAGAGGTAGTCCACGCATTGCCGCCCCTCGGGGAGTGACGAGATGGCGGGCCGCCACCGGGCTCACACGTGCCGGCCGGCACCTAGACCCAGGACACGCCCTTGGTCAGCATCAGCGACCACGGCGGCGGGACGCTCGGGCCCCGCCCGTCTCCGTGCGGTGTCACGCGCTTGAGCATGGCTCCTTGCCTCCCCCCAGCCGAACCGGGCCGCCGGCCTCGCGGCCGGCCGCCGGGACCGGACCGGTCCAGGCCTCCCGGGTGAGCGCGTACCCCGAATTCCTCGGACTGCACGCGCTCCGTCGCTGATTTCGGGCTAAGCCTAACGCGGACCGCCCAGGTCACACAGGCGTGCAGGAAAACGTGAGCAAAGCGTGAACCAATCGTCACCTTAGGTGATCAATTCTCCTGGTTGAATTTGCAATCATCACTGCACAACGCCGGGTGCACAATCTGAATGCACGTGCATCGGCAAATGCACCCCATAAATCGGCGAAGTCAACAAACCAATCCCGGGGAGATTATGCGGCCGGGCCGATCAGGGGCGCACAGGGTTACGGTCCCGCGCCCAGGCGACCGTCTCCGCGAGCCCTTCGCGCAGCTCCGTCCTCGGCTCCCAGCCGAGCGCCTCCCGCGTCGGCCGCGGGTCGACCGCCATGGCGGGCAGGTCGCCCAGCCGGGGCGGCGCGAACTCCGGCTCGTCGGGCGCGCCCGCCGCCGCGGCGACGAGCGAGTGCAGGTCCCGGTCGGTCGTCTGCACGCCGGTGCCCACGTTGAGGCGCAGCCCGCCGCCCGCCTCCCCGCCGGCGCGGGCGAACGCGTCCACCACGTCCCCCACGTAGACGTAGTCGCGGGTCTGGGCGCCGTCCCCGAAGACCTTGGTCGGGCGGCCGGCCAGCAGCGCGTCCGTGAAGATCGAGACGACTCCCGCCTCGCCCTCCGGGGTCTGCCGGGGGCCGTAGACGTTCGCCAGCGTCAGCGTGGTGAAGTCGATCCCGTGCAGCCGCCGGTACATCCCGGCGTACACCTCGCCCGCGACCTTCGAGGCCGCGTACGGGGACGCGGGCCGCAGCTCGGCGTCCGGCGGGACGGGCAGCGCGTCCGGCACCCCGTAGACGGCGCAGCTGGAGGTGAACACGACCTTGCGCGCGCCCGCGGCCCGGGCGGCCTCCAGCACGTTGGCCGTCCCGACCACGTTGGTGCGGGCGTCGCCCAGCGGGTCGGCCACGCTGAGCCGGACGCTGACCTGCGCGGCGAGGTGGAAGACCACCTCGGGGCGGCGGACCGCCGCCCGCTCGGCGAGCGCCGGGTCGCTGACGTCCATCTCCCACAGCTCGACGCCCGGCCGGACGTTCGCTCCCGAGGACATGTCGTCCACGCCGACGACCTCGTGGCCGTCCGCGAGGAGCCTGTCGACGAGATGGGATCCGATGAATCCGGCCGCGCCGGTGACGAGTGTCAGCACACCGGCAAGATACCGGTGCTCAGGCGCTCTCCGGCTTGCCGGCGCCCCCGGTCGCCTGGATCTCGCCGCAGATCTCCTCGATGCGGCCGAGCACCTTGGCGCGCAGGTCGGTGGGCGCCTGCTCGCACCCGCACGACTTGTTCACGAGCTTCTTGACGGCCTCTTCGAGGCCGTACTCGCGCAGGCACGGCCCGCACTCGTCGAGGTGCTGGCGCACCTCGCCGCAGCCGCCCTGGTCGAGCTCGCCGTCGAGGTAGGTGTAGACGCGGGCGAGCACCTCGTCGCAGGGCGTCTCGTGGTGGTTGCCGCAGCTCATGTCGACCCCCTGCTCGCGCGGGTGAGCCCGCGCTCGTCGGCGTAGTCCTCAAGCATGCCGCGCAACTGGCGCCGGCCGCGGTGCAACCGGGACATCACCGTGCCGATGGGCGTGCCCATGATCTCGGCGATCTCCTTGTAGGCGAAGCCTTCGACGTCGGCGAGGTAGACGGCGATGCGGAACTCCTCCGGAAGCTCCTGCAGCGCCCGCTTGACGTCGGAGTCGGGGAGGTGCTCCAGCGCCTCGGCCTCGGCCGACTTCAGCCCGCTCGACGTGTGGGACTCGGCACGGGCGATCTGCCAGTCCTCGATGTCGTCGGTGGCGGCCTGCTGCGGCTGGCGCTGGCGCTTGCGGTAGGAGTTGATGAACGTGTTGGTCAGGATCCGGTAGAGCCAGGCCTTGAGGTTCGTCCCCTCCTTGAACTGGTGGAAGGACGCGAACGCCTTGGCGAACGTCTCCTGGACGAGGTCCTCGGCGTCGGCCGGGTTGCGCGTCATGCGCAGCGCGGCCGAATACATCTGGTCCAAGAACGGGAGCACGTCGCGCTGGAAGCGCTCCTGGCGCTGCTCCACGGTCTCCGCGGTGCCCGGTACCTGACCCACCCCCTCGGCTCTGGCGCCCGTGGCCTTGACCGGCCGGGCGGCGCCGTACCCCTCAGACGATATCGACCCTCCAGACGATATCGGTCCGCGAGGCCTGCCGACGCGGGCGGGGGCCCGCGCGTCGCCGCGGGGCCCGGTCGTTCCGGCCCTCCGCTGCTGATCGGCGACGGCTGTGGTCATCCGGCTCGCACCTCCGATTTCCAGGGCTCTGTGAGAGGGTGCAACACCGGAACGCCCCCGCCGATTCCCGGCCGGGGGCGGCGCGCCGGAACCGGGTCGCCGGACCCCGTCCCTCACTCAGGGTGATGACCGGCCCCGGACGGGGAAAGATGTGACATACACGGCTAGAACAGGAGCAATTGGTGCACTCGGTGCCTTCGGCGCGACCTTCCGAGCCCACCATCGCCAGCCTGCGGGACACCTCCGGTGACGGGTCAGGGGACTCCCTTGCGCGGTACTGGACGTTCTACGGTGCGGTGGCGGACGCCCAGCTCACCCGGTGGCTGCCGCGCAGGCCGTCCCGCGTGCTGGACATCTCGGGAGGACACGGACACAGCGCGGCCCAGGCGGCCGCAGCCGGCCACACGGTGCTGGAGGTGCGCGACCCCGAACGCTTCGGCCGGCCGGCGCCCGGCCGCCCGGCGCCGGCGCGGTCCGCCGCCGGGCACCCCGTCGCGGGCACGGTCCCGCTGATCGCGGACTCGGGCACGCTGTCCTACCTCGCCGACGCCTGCGTGGACGCCGTGATCGCCGAGAACCGCGTGCTGTCCCGGCACCTCGCCACCGAGGCCACGATCGCCGAGATCGCCCGGGTGCTGCGCCCCGGCGGCCGCGTCCTGCTGTGCGTCGACTCCCTCACCCTCGGCATGGCGCTGCTGGCCGAGCGCAACTACTGGGCGCACCTGTCGGACGTCCCGAGCGCCGAGGTCGTCCTCGTGCCCTGGCCGGACGGGACGATCACCCGCTCGTTCTCCTCGCACCAGCTCCGCGAGCTGCTCGCCGACGCGGGCCTGGAGGTCGAGTGGATCAGGCCCCGGACGGTGCTGTCGCCCTCCACGGTCGAGCACGTCCTCGGCGAGTCCCCGCGCGCGCTGGAACGCCTCGTCCGAACCGAGCTCAACGCGCGCCAGACCGACGAATCGCTCGGCATCCACCTGCTGGCCAGCGCCCGGCGGCGGTAACGCGGCGGGCGACACGGCAACGCGTCAGAACAGGCCCCCGGAATGGCCGCCGGAACCATCCTCGGAGTTCGCCGGCTCTATGAGTTCCGGGCCGTTGTTCCGCACGCTGTTGACGGCCTTTGACACCGGGTAGGCGTCCATTGTCCCGGCCATGGCGGGCACCAGGAGGCCGCGCACCTGCTCGGTGTCGGTGAGCGCGGGGTCGAGCCAGGCGTCCCACCGGTCCGGCTCGACGATCATCGGCATCCGGTCGTGGATCCGGCCGAGGTCGTCCGGCGCGTTCGTGGTGATGACGGTGCAGGTCCACACCCACTCGTCCTCGGGCGACTTCCACAGCTCGTACAGGCCGGCCATCGCCATGACGGCGCCGTCCTTGGGGCGGATGAAGTACGGCTGCTTCTGCGGCTTCTTCTTGGCCTTCTTCTCGCCTTCGGCCGGATCGGCCGCGCCGCCCTGGTCCTGGATCGTGTACCACTCGAAGTAGCCGTCGGCGGGGAGCAGGCAGCGGCGCCTGGCGAACGCCCGGCGGTAGGACGGCTTCTCGTGCACCGTCTCGACCCGCGCGTTGATCATGCGGGACCCGATGGACAGGTCCTTCGCCCAGGACGGCACGAGGCCCCACCGCACGGTCCGCAGCTGGCGCACCGCCGGCGCCTCGTCGGGCTCGTCCTTCGGCCTCCTGTCGAGTACGACAGGGACCTGTTTCGTGGGGGCGACGTTGTAGTCGGGCTGGATGTCCCCGTCGACCGCGTCGAGCTGCACCTGGAACTCGTCCAGCAGCTCCTGCCGCGCGCGGGTGGTGGCGTAGCGTCCGCACATGGGTCCCATCCTGCCGCGCTTGAGGCGCGGCGCGCTGGGCATGTAGCGGGGCATGCGACCCTTCACGACCATGGCCCGCCCGTTCGTGGCGGCGCCGTACATCATGACCGGCATGGAGGCCCTCCGTGATCCGCGCGAACGCGCCGAGCGGGTGGGCCCGGCCGTCAAGCCGGTCGCCGACCGGATCGACTGGCTGCCCAAGGACCCCGAGACCCTCGTCCGCATGCAGGGCGCGCTCAGCGTCGGCACCGGCGCGCTGCTGCTGACCGGGAGGTTCCGGCGGCTCACGACGCTGCTGCTCGCGGCGCAGCTGATCCCCGCGCTGGCGACCGAGCACCGCTTCTGGACCGAGGACGACCCCGAGCGCCGCGCCGACGAACGCTCCCACCTGCTGAAGAACGCCGGCCTGTTCGGCGCGCTTCTCATGGTGGCGACCGAGCCGCGCCGCGCGCCCCGCACGGCCGAGCTGCGCCGCATCGCCCGCGAGACGCAGATCAAGAGCGGCGCGGAGGCCAGGGCGATGCGCCGCGAGGCCGCCGTGACGCTGCGGGAGGCGCGCCGGGAGGCGGCCCGGCAGGTGCGCGTGGCCCGCGCCGAGGGCGGGCGCAAGGCCGCCAAGCAGGCCGCCAAGGCGTCGAGGAGCGCCAAGGGCGCCCGGTCCGGCGGCGCGTTCCGGCTCGGCAGGGCGACCGGCGTGCTCAAGACCGCGAAGGCGGGCGGCAAGGCCGGCGCCAAGGCGGGCGGCAAGGCGGGCACCGTGCTCAAGAGCGCCGGAGCGGGCGCCGCGGTCACGGCGAGCAAGGCCGGCGGCGCGCTCAGGACCGCCGGGACGGGCGCCGCGGTCAAGGCGGGCAGGACGAGCGGCGTGCTCAGGACCGCCAAGACGGGCGCCAAGGCCGGCATCGCGGTCAAGGTCGCCAAGGCGGCGGGCGACGCGTTCAAGTTCGGACGCCGTCCGAAGCCGTCCAAGGCCGCACGGGCGGGCCGGACCATCAAGGCCGGGACCGCGACGCAGGCGGCGAAGGCGGCCAAGGCCGGACGGACCGTCAAGGCGGGGACCGCCGCGCAGGCGGGCAAGGCCCTCCACGCCGTGAAGCGGTGACTTCCCGAAGAGAACCTTAAAAGAGTCTCAAGGACGTTGAACCGCGGGCCGGGGCGGTTCCGTACTGCCAGAGGACCGCCCTTCCAGAACGACGGAGACGCCCCGGCCATGGCAGTTCCCGGATCGACCGGCCGCCAGAGCGGCGGCCTGCGGAGCCTGCTCCGCCGCCCCGGCGCGGCGCGGGCCGCGCAGGACGCGGCCGACGAGGAGATGGTGGCCGAGCTGTACCGCGAGTACCATCGGCCCCTCCTCGCGTTCGTCTTGCGGCTGACGGGCGGCGACCGCCCGTGGGCCGAGGACGTGGTGCAGGAGACCATGATCAGGGCGTGGCGCAGCGCGGACCGGCTCGACGACCGGACCTCCTCGCTGATGCCGTGGCTGGCCACGGTCTCCCGGCGTATCGTGATCGACAACCGGCGGATGCGCGAGGTCCGGCCGCCGGAGGTCGGCGACGGGCCCCTGGAGAACCTCCCCATGGCGGACGAGATGGACGCGCTGCTGCGCAGGGTCGTGGTGACCGAGGCGCTGGAGTCGCTCTCCCCCGCGCACCGGCAGGCGCTGACCGAGACGGTGCTGCGCGACCGGACGGTGAACCAGGCCGCCGAGTACCTGGGCATCCCGGTGGGGACGGTCAAGTCCCGCGTGTACTACGCGCTGCGCGCCTTGCGCGTGTCCTTGGAGGAGAGGGGGGTGACGTCATGAGTTCCCAGGTCGAGCACACCGATGTCGGCGCTTACGCGCTGGGCCTTCTCGAAGACGGCGATCGGCGGGCGTTCGAGGCGCATCTGCGAGGGTGCGGGTCGTGCCAGGCCGAGCTGGGCGAGCTGTCCGGAACGGTGGGCGCCCTCTCCGAGCTGGCGCCCGCGGCGGGGCCGGTCCCCGGACCCCGCCGGGCGGAAGGGGGCGGCGAGCCGTCCGCACCGCCGGCGGAGGTGATCGACATGGTGCGGCGCCGGCGCCGGTCCGACCGGCGGTTCCGGCGCGGCGCCTACATCGTCGGCACGGCCGCCGCGGCCACGGCGCTGGCCGCGGGCATCGGCATCGGCGCGGCCGTGGACGGCGAGGCCCCCGCTCCGAAGCCGCCCGCGACGCAGGCCGTCACCGGTGAGAAGTTCCACGCCGCGAACGCGAGCACGGGCGCGTCCGGCACCGTCGGGCTGGTCGACAAGGGCTGGGGGACGCAGGTCGGCCTGGAGCTGAAGGGCATCCGGGGCCCGCTGAAGTGCCACCTGGAGGCGGTGTCGCGGGACGGCCGGCGCACCGTCGTCGCGGGCTGGCGCGTCCCCGACAAGGGCTACGGCGTCCCGGACCAGCCCAAGCCCCTCGTCATGCAGGGCGGGACCGGGCTCACCCGCGAGGAGATCGACCACTTCGAGGTCCGGCTGGACGACGGCGGGACGCTGCTGACGATCCCGCTCTGACCGCACCCGCTCCGCCCGCTCCCGCTCGGCTCGCTCCCGGTCCGATCGTCCCGCGTCCGCCGCTCCCGGCCCGATAACCTTGGGGCATGTCCTCTCCGCCCTGGTCCGCCCCGGTCGCCCATGCCCCGGTGGACGCCACCGTGCCGCTGCCCGGCTCGAAGTCGATGACCAACCGGGCGCTGATCCTGGCCGCGCTCGCGGAGGCGCCCGCCTGCATCACCCGGCCCCTGCACAGCCGCGACACCGAGCTCATGGCGGGCGCCCTGCGCGCCCTCGGCGCGGGCATCGGGGAGGACGGCGCCGACTGGCAGGTGCTGCCGGGGCGCCTGGAGGGCCCGGCGCGCGTCGACGTGGGGCTGGCCGGGACCGTGATGCGGTTCCTGCCGCCGGTCGCCGCACTGGCGTCGGGCGAGGTGGCCGTCGACGGCGACCCCCGCGCCCGCGAGCGCCCGATGGGCCCGATCATCACGGCGCTGCGGGCGCTCGGCGCCGAGATCGACGACGGGGGCCGCGGCGCGCTCCCGTTCACCGTCCGCGGCTCGGGGGCGGTGCCCGGCGGCCAGGTAGTGATCGACGCCTCGGCGTCCTCCCAGCTGGTGTCGGGGCTGCTGCTGGCCGCGCCGCGGTTCGACAAGGGCGTGGAGGTCAGGCACGAGGGGCCGCCGGTGCCGTCCGCGCCGCATCTGGCGATGACCGTCCAGATGCTGCGGCAGGCGGGCGCGGAGGTCGAGACGGGGCGCGACGTGTGGCGCGTCGCGCCCGGCCCGCTGCGCGGCGGCGAGTGGGTGATCGAGCCGGACCTGTCGAACGCGGCGCAGTTCCTCGGCGCGGCGCTGGTCACCGGGGGCCGCGTGACGATCCCCGACTGGCCGGCGGAGACGACCCAGCCCGGCGACGCGCTGCGCGGGCTGCTCGCCGCGATGGGCGCCGAGGTGACCCGCGGGCCGGACGGCCTGACCGTGCGCGGCGGGGACGGGTTCGGCGGCCTCGACGCCGACCTGCACGAGGTCGGGGAGCTGACGCCGGTGCTCGCGGCCCTCGCCGCGCTGGCCGGCTCGCCGTCCCGGCTGACCGGCGTCGCGCACCTGCGCGGCCACGAGACCGACCGGCTCGCCGCCCTGGTCGCCGAGATCAACGGGCTGGGCGGCGACGTCCGGGAGCTGCCCGACGGGCTGGAGATCCGCCCGCGCCCGCTGCGCGGCGGCGTCTTCCGCACCTACGACGACCACCGGATGGTGATGGCGGCGGCACTGCTCGGATTGGCCGTTCCCGGCATCGAAGTGGAGAATCCAGACACCGTGGGCAAGACTCTTCCGAACTTCACTCGGCAGTGGGCGTCGATGCTGGCGCCCGCCTGACAGCAGGGACCGGACCACTGGCACGACGAACGAGCGACTACGACGAGGACGACGTCCGGGTGCGGCCCGGGCGCCGCGGGTCGCGGCCGCGCACCCGCCGCCGTCCCGCGCACGAGGACGCCTCGCCCGGGTTCGTGACCGCGGTGGACCGCGGCCGGTACCGGGTCCTGATCGACCCGGGCACCGACGACGAGCGCCCCGTCATCGCGATGCGGGCCCGAGAGCTCGGCCGCAAGGGCGTCGTCGTGGGCGACCGCGTCGCGCTGGTCGGGGACGTGTCCGGCGCGCAGGACACGCTGGCCCGGATCGTGCGGGTGGAGCCGCGCACCTCCGCGCTGCGCCGCACCGCCGACGACACCGACCCGTTCGAGCGGATCATCGTCGCGAACGCCGACCGCCTCGTCATCGTGACGGCGCTGGCCGACCCCGAGCCGCGCCCCCGGATGATCGACCGGCAGCTCGTCGCCGCCTACGACGCCGGCATGGCCCCCCTGCTCTGCCTCACCAAGGCCGACCTCGCCTCCCCGGAGGGCCTGGTCGCCGAGTACGCGCCGCTCGGCGTCCCGTACGTGGTGACCCGGCGCGGCGCCGACATCGGCGAGCTGCGCGCCCACCTCGCCGGACGCACCAGCGTCCTCGTCGGGCACTCTGGCGTCGGCAAGTCGACGCTGGTGAACGCGCTGGTCCCGGACGCCGAACGCGCGGTGAGCCACGTCAACGCCGTCACCGGCCGGGGCCGCCACACCTCCTCCTCCGCGATCGCGCTGGAGCTGCCCGGCGGCGACGGCTGGATCATCGACACCCCGGGCGTGCGCAGCTTCGGCCTCGCGCACGTCGACCCGGAGAACGTCCTCGGCGCGTTCGAGGACCTCGCCGAGGGCGCGGCCGAACGCTGCCCGCCCCGATGCGACCACCTCCAGGACGACTGCGGCCTCGACGGCTGGGTCGAGGAGGGCCACGCCAGCCGGGCCCGCCTCGACTCGCTGCGCCGCCTCCTCGCCAGCCGCGAGGGCGAGCCCGAATAGTCCGCGGCGCCGCGGATCCCGGCCCGCGCGGGCGGGGCGTAGCGCCACAATGGGCGCATGGAGCGGCGAGCGATGCTCAAGGCGGCGGCCCTCGGCGGACTCGGGCTCGGCGGGCTCGGCCTCGCCGGGTGTTCCGAGGAGCGGCCGTCCCCGCCGAGGCGCCCGCCCCCGTCGCCGAAGCCGACCGGGCCCGCCGACTGGAACGCCCTGGAGCGCGGCCTGGACGGCAGGCTGGTCCGCCCGTCCGACTCCTCCTACAAGGAGGCGAGGCGCCTTTACATCCCGCGCTACGACCGCGTCCGCCCGGCGGGCATCGCCTACTGCGAGACCCCGCAGGACGTCTCGGAATGCGTGGCGTTCGCCACGGTGAAGCGGATGCCGGTCGCGGTGCGATGCGGCGGGCACAGCTACGCGGGCTGGTCGACGGGCACGGGCCTCGTCATCGACGTCTCCCCCATGGACGCCGTGAAGCGCGACGGCGACCGCGCGACGGTCGGGGCCGGGACCAGGCTGATCGACCTCTACGACAAGCTCGCCGACGACGGCGTGGGCGTCCCGTCCGGGACGTGTCCCACGGTCGGGGTGGCGGGGCTGACGCTGGGCGGCGGGTTGGGCGTGACGTCCCGCGCGTACGGGCTGTCGTGCGACGTCCTGGAAGCGGTCCAGCTCGTCACGGCGGACGGACGGGTCCTGGCCTGCGACGCGCGGCAGAACCCCGACCTTTTCTGGGCGTGCAGGGGCGGAGGCGGCGGCAACTTCGGCGTGGCGGTGTCGTTCACGTTCCGGACGCACGAGGTCGGCGACGTGACGCCGTTCAGCATGCGCTGGCCGTGGCGCAAGGCGGCCGACGTGGTCCGCGGCTGGCAGCGCTGGGCGCCGGCGGCGCCCGGCGAGGTCTGGACGAGCCTGCATCTCGACACCGGCCCCGATGAGGGCACGCCGAGCATCGAGGTGGCGGGCCTCGCGCTCGACGGCGCGAGCGGCCCCATGGAGCGGCTCACGGCCGCGATCGGGGCGGACCCCGTCTCGTCCACCGCCCAGAGCCGTCCCTACATGGACGCGATGAAGTTCATGGGCGGCTGCGCCGGGCAGTCGGTGGAGCAGTGCCACGGGGAGGGCGCCCTTCCCGGGCAGCGCCCCGGCGGCGCCTTTCCCCGCACCGAGTACTCGGGGAAGTCGCACATCGCCTACAGGCCGCTCCCGGACGACGCGATCAGCGCTCTGCTGAGCCGGTTCGACAAGGGCAACGACGTGCGGAACCGGTCGGTGCTCATGGACGCGATGGGCGCCGCGATAGCGCGGACGGGGCCGGGCGACACCGCCTTCCCGCACCGGAAGGGCCTGTTCTGCGTCCAGTACCTCGCACCCGACGACGCCTGGCTGTCGGCCACGCACGGCGCGATGGAGCCATATCTGGGCGGGGCCGCCTACGTGAACTACATCGACGCCGGCCTCAAGGACTGGGCGCACGCCTACTACGGCCCCAACTTCGATCGGCTCAGGAAGGTGAAGGCCGCCCACGACCCCGGACGGCTGTTCCGCTTCCCGCAGTCCGTCTAGCCCCGCTCCCCCTCGACGAGGCCGCGCGCCTTGGCCTCGGCCGCGTCCAACGCCTGGACGTGCGAGAGCGCGAGTTCCTCCACGGACCGGTTCATCGCCTCGACCACCTGGCTGAACGCGCTCTCCTCCGCGCCCCGCAGCGCCGCCCGGACGGTCGCGGACCGGGCGCCGAGCGCCGACCACTCCAGCTCCAGCCGCGCGACGGCCTCGTCGAACGCCCGGGACGTCTCGGTCCCGGCGTCCCGCAGGTCGTCCGGGATCGGGCCCGGCCCCGCCGTGCGGGCGCGGCCCGACAGCGTCGAGATCCGGCCGGCGAGCGCCAGCCCGTCGTGGGCCAGCGGGAGGACGTGGTGGACCAGGTCGGTGACCGGCTCGGCGAGCTGCTCGATCCGCGTGAGCAGCAGCTGCGTCGCCTCCTCCAGGGCCTTGGAGGTGCGCGCGGCGACCCGCTCGGCGACCTCCTGCTGCTGCCGGGTCAGCGCCGGGACGATGTCGCGGTCGAGCCGGCGCCGCAGTTCCCTCTCCCCGGGGCCGCCGTCGCCCGCGCGGTCCGTCCAGTCGGCCATGATCCGTTCGACGCGCTCCCGGACGGACGCGGCGATCTCCGCGTTGACCTCCTCCAGGGATTCGGCCACGCGGCCCTTGAGGCTTTCCACCCGTTCGTACAGCGCCTCGCGCTTGAACGGATCGTTCAGCTCGCTGAGCTGCGCGTTCAGCCGGCGGGAGACGTCGATGACGTGCTCGGCCAGGGGGACGAGGCGGTCGGCGAGCTCGTCGAGCGTCTCCGCCCGGCGGGGGTCGGTCAGCTCGGCCACCCACTCGGGGAGATCGTGCGCCATGGCCCCCATGCTGCCACCACCCGTCCCGGTATGCGGGGTATCGCGTCCGGCGCGCCGCAGCTGGCCGTCCGAAACGCCGGAAGGGCCCGGGTGGGTGTGTCTGGACAGGCGTTGATCAGGGTAGCGTTGCACGCCGTGGCGGGCTATTCCGATGACCTGCGTCTCGCGCATGTGCTGGCGGACGGGGCCGACGACATCACGACCAGGCGTTTCCGCGCGCTCGATCTCGACATCGAGACCAAGCCGGACCTGACGCCGGTCAGCGACGCCGACCGCAGCGTGGAGGAGCAGATCCGCGGCACGCTGAAGCGGGCCCGCCCGCGCGACGCGGTCCTCGGCGAGGAGTACGGCAGGACCGGGTACGGCAACCGCTGCTGGATCATCGACCCGATCGACGCGACGAAGAACTTCGTGCGCGGCGTCCCGGTGTGGGCCACCCTGATCGCGCTGATGGAGAACGACGAGATCGTCGTCGGGGTGGTGTCGGCGCCCGCGCTGAACCGCCGCTGGTGGGCGGCCCGGGGCGGCGGCGCCTGGACGGGCCGGAGCCTGACCCGCGCCACCCGCATGAGCGTCTCGTCGGTGAGCGAGTTGTCGGACGCGTCGCTGTCGTTCTCCAGCCTCAGCGGCTGGGAGGAGCAGGACCGGCTCCCCCGGTTCCTCGAACTGACCCGCTCGGTGTGGCGGACGCGGGCGTTCGGCGACTTCTGGTCGCACATGATGGTCGCCGAGGGCGCCGTCGACATCTCGACCGAGCCCGAGGTGTCGCTCTGGGACCTCGCCGCGCTCCAGGTCATCGTGGAGGAGGCAGGCGGGATGTTCACCGACCTGTCCGGCGTGCCGGGCCCGGACGGCGGCAGCGTCGTCTGCACGAACGGCAAGCTTCACGCCGAGGTCCTGCGGACCCTCGGCGGCGGCCAGCTCTCCCTGCGCATCTGAGGCGGTATCCGCCACCGGCTCCGGACCGGGGCCGCTTGACCATGGCGTTTCGCCGGACTCGCGACATATCGTGGAACAGCGGTCGCCGTACGGCCGTTCATACCTATGAGGGCGGCCCGTCAACGGAGGTACCAGATGTCGACCCAGACCAAGCTAGTGATCGGCGGCGTCGTCGTCGGCTTCCTGACCCTGTTCGTCTTCCCGTGGTGGCTGAGCGCGCTGATCATCCTCGGCGTCCTCGGCGCGCCGCTCGTCGGGTACATGATGCTCGACCCGTCCCAGCGCAAGCGGGTGCGGGCGCAGGGGCGCAAGCGCCTCGGGAGCTGAGCCGCGAGCGCCCCGGGAGGTGAGCCGGCCGGAGGCGGCGAGGCCCGCTCCCACTAGGGTGCGGGTGTGGCGGAGACACGGGTCGGCGTCGTCGGCGCGGGCATTCTCGGGCTGGCGATCGCGCGCCGGCTGACGCTGGAGCGTCCAGGGCTGAAGGTGACGGTCCTGGACAAGGAGGACCGTGTCGCGGCCCACCAGACGGGCCACAACAGCGGCGTCGCCCACGCGGGCCTCTACTACGCGCCGGGATCGCTGAAGGCGACCCTCTGCAGGCGCGGCATCGGCCTGCTCAAGGAGTACTGCGCGGACCGCGGCCTGCCCTACGAGGAGTGCGGCAAGCTCGTGGTCGCGCGCGACGCGTCGGAACTGGCCGCGCTGGAGGAGATCGAGCGCCGGGCGACGGCCAACGGCGTCCCCGGGCTGCGGCGGCTGGCGGGCGGCGAGATCGCCGAGGTCGAGCCGCACGCGGCGGGCGCGGCGGCGCTGCACTCCCCCACCACGGCGATCGTCGACTTCCCGGCGGTGGCCCGCGCGTTCGCCGCGGACGTGGCGGAGGGCGGCGGCGAGGTCAGGCTCGGCTTCGAGGCCGTGCGGATCGGCCGGGCGGGCGACCGCGTCACGGTAGCGTCCCCGCACGAGGAGCTGGCCTTCGACCGGCTCGTGGTGTGCGCGGGCCTCCAGTCCGACCGGGTGGCGCGCCTGGCGGGCGACGCCCCCGCTCCGGCGATCATCCCGTTCCGCGGCGAGTACTACCGGCTCGTCCCGTCCCGGACGGACCTGGTCCGCGGCCTCATCTATCCCGTGCCCGACCCGCGCTACCCGTTCCTCGGCGTGCACTTCACCCGGCGCGTGGACGGCGGCGTGGACATCGGCCCGAACGCCGTCCTGGCCCTCGCCAGGGAGGGCTACCGGCGCCGCGACGTCCGCCCCGCGGACCTGTGGGAGACGGTCCGCTGGCCCGGCTTCCGCCGCCTGGCGCGGCGGCACTGGCGGACGGGCGCGCGGGAGCTGTACGGGTCG
Source organism: Spirillospora sp. NPDC049024 (assembly GCF_040649235.1). NCBI lineage: Bacteria > Bacillati > Actinomycetota > Actinomycetes > Streptosporangiales > Thermomonosporaceae > Spirillospora > Spirillospora sp. NPDC049024. The sequence goes on along the minus strand of NZ_JBEZFD010000013.1, from coordinate 159,997 downwards.
GCGGTCAAGCGGGCGTTCGTCGCCGAGGCGCGCGGCTTCGTCCCCGAGCTGACCACCGCGGACGTCGTACCGGCGCCCGCCGGGGTCCGCGCGCAGGCGGTGGACCCCGACGGCTCGCTCGTCGACGACTTCCGCATCGGCCGCCTAGGCCCGATCACGACGATCCGCAACGCCCCGTCCCCCGCCGCGACGTCCTCACTGGCCATAGCCGAACACGTAGTGGACGACCTGCTCTAGTCCCAGAGCTTGCGGTCGCGGGAGTGCGGGTCGGGGACGATCTCGTCGGCGGGGGCGTCGAAGACCATTACTGGGCGGGCCTCCGGGTCGAACGGCTGCCAGCCGGGGTCGCCTTCGGCGGCGAAGCGGGTCCAGGCGCGGTGCATCCGGTCGGCGAGCCCCTGCGGCGGGTTCGGGCCGGTCAGCCCCTGCCCCTCGGCGGTGAGGTTGTCGAACACGAAGCCGAGCTCCAGGGCGTGGCAGGCGCCGAGGTCCTGGTTGGGCGACCGCCACGCGAACTCGTACATCCAGGTGCGCCCGCCGGACGCCGCGTGCCCGGCCGCGGCGCGGTGGGCGGGGATGCGGAACAGGCTGTCGGTGATGATCGCCGCCATCAGCTCGCCGGGCGCCATTTCCGGGTGGTGGGCGCGGTAGGCGGCCGGCAGGTCCGGCGGGACGCCCATGCCCGCGGTGACGGCCCCGACCAGCTCGTCGGTGAGGGCGGCGGCGATCCCCGTGGGCATCAGGAAGAGCCGGAACTCCTCGGTGGTGTAGCCGATGAGCAGGTCCACGTCCCGCCCGGCGCCGGCGGCGATGGCGTCCTCGGGGCGCCGGGCGATCAGCTCGCCGTCCAGGACGGGCGTCAGCGCCATGCCGCCCGCGGCGGTGGTGGCGCCCCAGCGCCCGGGGTCGGGCAGCGCCGCGACCTCGGCGGCGACGGCGTTCTGAACGGGGATGATCGCGGCCGGGTCGAGGGCGGCGAACGCCTCGGCGGTGGGCTCGACGCCGAGGCGGACCGCCATCTCCTTGACGACGAGGAGGGCGTCGTCCGGGTCCTGGGCGATGCTGCCCGCGCCGCTCTGGGCGATGGCGCGGTGGAAGAGGCCGAGGTCGAGGGAGAGCAGGGTGCTGACGCTCATCGCGCCCGCCGACTCGCCGAACACGGTGACCCGGGCGGGGTCGCCGCCGAACGCGGCGATGTTGTCGCGGACCCACTCCAGCGCGGCGATCTGGTCGAGCAGGCCCCGGTTGAGCGGGGCGCCGGGCAGGTGCGCGAAGCCCTCGACGCCGAGCCGGTAGTTGATCGTCACGCAGACGACGCCGTCGCGGGCGAAGGTGTGGCCGCTGTAGACGGGGACGGCGCCCGACCCGTTCCGGAACGCGCCGCCGTGGATCCACACCATCACCGGAAGGCCCGCGTCGTCCGGTCCGGAGCCTTCCGGGACGCGGGGAGTCCACACGTTCAGGTTGAGGCAGTCGTCGCCCGGGATCTCGGGGTCGGGCAGGAGCGAGGCGAACACCTTGGGGTAGCCGGGCTTGGGCGCGGTCGGCCCGTACTCGAAGGCGTCGCGGACGCCGTCCCACGGCTCCGGAGGGCGGGGCGCCCGGAAGCGGTTCGGCCCGAACGGCGGCGCCGCGTAGGGGATGCCGAGGAAGGCGGTGACGCCGTCCCGTGCCGTGCCCCGCACCTTCCCGTAGGTCGTCCGTACGACATCCGCCATGCCGCGCCTCCGGTTCTAGAACGCAATTCGACAGCCAGAGCGTACGGGACACGCCGCCCCCGGGGAACGCTCAGCTCATGCCGGGGTGAAGCATGCGCGTCAAGTAGTCGCGGGCGAACGTTCGGATGGCGTCTTCGCTGTCGAGGGCGAGGCCGCCGCCCGGTATGAGGAGGAGCGACACCGCGAGCCGGAGCAGGACCTCGGCCACGGTGTCGTGGTCCTCGGCGTCGCCGGGGCGGGCGCGGCGCAGCCGGTCGGCGAGGATGTCGCGGGCCGCGAGCATCACCGCGCCGCCGTTCATGCTGAGCTGCGGCAGGAACGCCTCGGGCTCGCTCTGCAGGACGCGCGCCAGCAGCGGGTGCGTGCGGGCGCTGCGCAGGCCGACCACGAAGCCCTCGACGACGGCGTCCTCCGGGGAGGCGAGGTCCTCGGTGGCCTCCGAGATCGCGGTGAGGAAGCGGCGGCACTCGCGCAGGATCACGGCCTGGAGCAGCTGCTCCTTGTTGGTGAAGCGCCGGTAGATGGTGGTGCGCGCGACCCCGGCCCGCTTGGCGACGTCCTCGACGCTGACCCGGCGCAGCCCGTAGGTCTCGAACTCCGCGAGCGCGGCGTCCAGGATGCGGGTGTCGAGATCGTCGGCGCCGGTGTCCGGCGCCGCCAGCCGGGCCCGCAGCCCTTCCCTGATGCTCGCGTCCGTGGTCATGCCCGCACCCTAACCGCCGGGGGACCCGTGCCCCGCCACTGGATGAAACACAGTTACAATAATCGTCGATCTGTACTTCTGTCCCGACCCCCGGCGGTGCACATGACGGACGAGGCCGACGCGCGGACCCCGGCCCCCCTCGGGCCCGGCTCACTGACCTGGCGGTACTTCGGCGACACCCGGATGCTCCTCGTCGGCCCGCGGGCGGCCGTGCTCCAGAACATGCTCCCCGCGCTCGGCCAGGGCGTCCTCGACCACTCGGTGTTCTTCTCCGAGACGTTCGCGCGGCTGAAGCGGTCCGCCGGCCCCATCCTCGACACCGTGTACGGCGGGGAGCGGTCGCCCGAGACGGGCCGCAAGGTCCGCGACTACCACCGCGGCATCAAGGGCACGATGCCGGACGGCTCCCGCTACCACGCGCTCGATCCCGAGACCTACTACTGGGCGCACGCGACCTTCCTCGACAACATGCTGTACGGCGTCGAGACCTTCATCCGGCCGCTGGGCGAGGACGAGAAGCGCCGGATCTACGAGGAGTCCAAGACCTGGTTCCGCATGTACGGGGTCAGCGACCGGGCCATGCCGGAGGACTGGGAGGCGTTCCAGGCGTACTGGAAGCGGATGCTGGACGAGGAGATCGTCCCGCACAAGACGGCCCGGTACGGCGTCGGCTACGTGAAGAAGGGGCTCCCCCGGCCGCCGAAGGTGCCGGCGCCGGTGTGGCGGGCGGTGTCGCCGCCGCTGAACGCGGTCGCCCGGTTCATCACGGTCGGCGGCCTGCACCCGCGGATGCGCGAGCTCCTGGACCTGCCGTGGAGCGCCGCCGACGAGCGCCGCCACCGGCGGTTCGCGGCGGCCGTCCGCGCGGCGGGGCGGGTGTGGCCGCTGCTGCCCGAGTCCGTCCGCTACCTGCCGCAGGCCCGCCGCGCCTTCCGCAGGGCGCGCCAGAAGCGCTGAACCGCGGCGTGCCGCCCCTGTGGAGGCTTCCATGAGGGCGGCACGCCGCAGGCGGGGCTAGGAGCCCGAACGGATGCGCGAGTCGTAGGCCTTGCGGGCGTCGGGGTCGTACTCCAGGAAGATCTTGTCCAGGCCGAGGCGCCGGGAGGTAGCCTGCCGTACCCGCTCGGGCAGCAGCGCGCCGAGCCGGACCTGCGTGCCGAGCTTCTTCGGCACGGCGACCTGCGGGCGCGGCTTGCCGATCAGCTCGACGACGGCCGCGGCGATGTCCTCGGGCTCGCAGTTCTTCTGCCCCTTCGGACTGCGCGTCCCGGCGGTCAGCTCGGTGTTGGTGAAGGTGGGCAGGACGGCGCTGACGTGCACGCCGCGGTCCCGCACCTCCAGGCGGGTCGCCTCGGTGAACCCGACGACGGCGGCCTTGCTGGCGTTGTAGAGCGCGAGGCCCGGGGTGAACATGACGCCGGCGAGCGAGGCGATGTTGATGATGTGGCCCTCGCCGCGCGGCAGCATCCGGCCGAGGGCGAGCTTGGTGCCGAGCATCACGCCGTGCACGTTGATGTCGATGCAGCGGCGGGCGTCGGCGTCGCTCTCGTCGGTGACGGGCCCGATCGGCATGATCCCCGCGTTGTTGACGACGACGTCGAGCGGCCCGGCGGCCTCCTCGGCCTTGTCGAGGAAGGCGGTGAACGACTCGCGGGACGTGACGTCCACGACGAGGCCGGTCACGCCGAGCGACTCGGCGGCCTCCTTGACGGCGGTCTCGTCGATGTCGCCGATGACGACGGTGGCGCCCTTGGCCTTGAGGGCGCGGGCGGTGGCGAGGCCGATCCCCCGCGCGGCCCCGGTGATGGCGACGACCTTGCTCATGTTCACTGCTCCAGTGGTTCGAGGCGGACGGGCAGGCCGTCCTTGGGCGAGGGAAGGGACGTGGTGTCCAGGGGCCATTCGTACCGCGCGGGAACGCTCCAGCGGTACCGCTGGAGAACCTGGTGCAGGATCGTCTTGACCTGCATCCCCGCGAAGTGGAGCCCGATGCACTTGTGCGCGCCGCCTCCGAACGGCGCCCACGCGTACTTGTGAGCCTTGTCCTCGCGGCGCTCCGGGGAGAACCGCTCGGGGTCGAACCCGTCGGGGTCGTTCCACCATTCGGCCATGTGGTGGTTGCTGAGCATCGGCACCACGACGGTCGTCCCCTCGGGGACGTGGAAGCCGAGGACGGAGGTGTCCTTGACGACCTTGCGCGGCAGCGCCGGGACGGGCGTGACCAGCCGCATCGACTCCTTCATCACCATGTCGATGCCGGTGAAGGCGTCCAGGTCGTCGAAGCCGGGCCGGGCCTTGCCGAGTTCGAACGACTGCTCGCGCAGCCGCTCCTGCCACTCGGGGTACTTGGCCAGGTAGTAGGCCATCGTCGTCAGCGTGATGGTGGTGGTGTCGTGCGCCGCCATCAGCGCGAAGATCATGTGGTTGACGACGTCCTCGTCGGTGAACCGCTCGCCGTCGTCGGTCTCGGCCTGGCAGAGCGCCGCGAACAGGTCGCTGCCGCCGCCCTCCCGCTTGGCCGGCAGGTGCCGGTAGAAGAACTCCTCCAGCACCTTGCGGGCCCGCAGGCCCTTGTGCCAGCGCAGCCCGGGGACCGGGAACCGGACGTAGGCCGTCCCCGCCCGGACGGCGTCGATGAACGCGCCGTTGACCCGCGCGCGCTCGGCGTCGTCCAGTTCGACGCCCATGAAGACGTCCACCGCGAGGTCGAGCGTGAGCTTCTTGATGTGGTCGTAGACCTTGAAGCCCTGCCCGGGCTCCCACGATTCGACGCCCTTGACGATGCCGGGCGCCATCGCGTCCATGTAGGAGTGCAGCCGGGGGCGGGTGAACGCCTGCTGCATGATGCGGCGGTGGTGCAGGTGCTCCTCGAAGTCCAGGAGCATGATGCCGCGGTTGAAGAACGGGCCGATGAAGTAGCTCCACGCGGGCCCGTTCGCGAACGCCTTGTCCCGGTTGACGAGGACGACCTCGGCGGCCTCGGGGCCGTGCACGGTGACCATCCGCTGGCCGAGCAGCCATCCCCACGAGACCGGGCCGTACTCGGCGTACCGCTTGCGGGCCATCCCGATCGGGTCGCGCATCACCGCGAGCGTGCTGCCGATGTAGGGGACGCCGGGGACGCCGGGCACCGGTTTCAGCTCGCTGCCCTGCGGCGGCGGCGCGAGAACGCTCGTCATGACCCCTCCGGACGCGTGCAACAAATATGCGAAATCTGTCGCTTTGTTCTAACGCAACGGCCGGGCGTAAGTCCAGACTTATCCGCGGTGACTTGGGCGTCAGCGGGCCTCGCGGGCGGGCGGGGCCTTGAGCAGCCGGCGCCGCGCCGCGTCCGTCAGCGGCCGGTACGCGCCCGCCTTGTCCCGGTAGAAGGCGCGCCCGTCGCCCGCCGCCGGGACGCCCTCGTCGCGCAGCGGCACCGTCCACAGCCGGTTTCCCGCCGTGACCGGCATCTCGTCCACGATCCGCACGACCGCGGGCCGCAGCCCCGGCTCCACGCGCAGGAGCGCCTCCGACAGGTCCACCGGCTTGACGGCGTTCTCCGCGGAGCCGCCCCGGGCGGCCGCGGGCGCGGACCGCAGGCTCACGGCCGCCGCGGCCAGCTCCGTCTCCCCCACCGGGATCCCGTAGACGGCCACGGCGTCGACGTAGGGCAGGTCGCCGAGCGCGTCCCGGATCGGGCCCGGCGGGACGATGCCGTCGGTGGTGCGGATCAGCTCCGCCTCCCGCCCGACGAGCCAGTAGTCGCCGTCGGCGTCCCGCCGGAACAGGTCCCCGGTGATCGTCCAGGCGTCCTCGGGCCGGAACACGCCCCGCACGGGGCGGGCCGCCGACCCGATCGCCGACAGCCGCACCCGGGCGAGGAGCATGCCGATCTCGCCGGGCCCGCACTCGACCGCGAACCCGTCCGGCCCCTCGGCGAGGCGCCCGCTCTCCAGGTCGTAGCGGGCGAGCCGCACCTCGGCGCTGCCCGGCAGCGGCCGCCCGAGCGCCCCGGGCTTCTTGCCGCTCAGGTTGACCAGCACCGCCTCGCCCTCGATGGAGGCGTAGAACTCCAGGACCCGCGCGGGCGCGAACCTCTCCTCGATCCGCCGCCACAGGCCGCGCGGCATGCCCGACCCGATGAACAGCCGGATGGCGTGGTGCCGCTCGGCCGGGTCCGGCGGCGCGTTCACCAGGTCGCGCAGCGACATCCAGGTGTAGGAGGCGACGGTCACGCCGTAGCGGCGCGCCTCGTCCCAGAACGCCTGCGGGTCGAACCCGGCGTCCGTGCGGGCGCTCGCGAGCGCGAGCCGCGCCCCGCCCGCGACGGCGCCTCCGAGGCTCATCAGCAGCGCGGACGGGTGCTGGAGCGGCGTGAGGCTGTAGACGGTGTCGGACGAGGAGAGGGAGGCCGAGGACGCCGTCCCGAACGCCGACAGGGCCCAGCGCCGGTTGGTGATGCGGCTGGCGCGCAACCGGTCGCCGTCGCCGCGGAAGACGACGAAGGCGAGGTCGCCGGCACGGCCGGGGTTGGGCCGGTACCACCCGGGCAACTCGACCCGGTCCGGGTCGATCGCCTCCATGTCCATCAGCGGGCCGCGCTCGCCGCGTCCCGCGCCGCCCAGCAGGAAGCCGGGCACGTCCTCCAGCTCCGCGGCGGCCGCGGCATGCTCGGGGTCGGCGATGACCCGCGTGACCTGGCCGAGCCGCGCCTCGGCGGCCGGATCGCCGTCGGGCCGCAGCAGCACCGCGACGGCGCCGAGCCGGTTGAGCGCGGCGACGAGCGCGAGCGCCGTCGGCCGGGTGCCCATCAGGACCCCGACCGCGTCGCCGCGCCGCACCCCGATGTGGATCAGGCCGCGGACGACGGCGTCGATGCGGCGCTTGGCGGCGTCGTGGGTGTGCCCGCGCCCCTGGTACAGGAAGAAGACCTCGCCGGGCATCCGGCGGGCCTGCTCGTCCAGCAGCAGCCCCATGGACATGCGGGTGTCGGACTGGATGCGCTCCAGCCGCGCCAGCCGGGGCAGGTTCTGCGCGGCCTCGCCGCCGATCTGGCGCGTCCCGTGCACGGCCCGCGACGCGGTCCGGTACGCCGACCGCGCGGCGCTCGCCCCGATGCCCATGGCGAGCTGGAGCCCGTACCCGGCGGGGCCTCCCGGCAGCCCGGCGGACTCGGCCTCCTCGTCCCCGGCGACGGGCGCGACGATCTCCGGCAGCTCCGCCTCGCCCTCCCGCCACCGCGCCCACGCGGCGACGGCCGGCCACGTCCGCGCGATCGCGAGGCTGCCGACGACGAGCCCGAAGTGCCCGGCGCGCAGGGACGCCTCGTACACCTGGGCGCGGGGCGCGGCCCGCCGGATCCCGCGCACCATCGGCGGGGCGGCGATCTCGTCGACCTCCCCGACGAACGTCAGGACGGGGCAGGTGATGTCGGCGAGCGTGACGAGCCGGTCGCCGATGAGGAACCCGCCGGTCAGCATGCGGTTGTGCTGGATGAACTGGCGGATGAACTCCGCCAGCGCGGGGCCGGGCCACGACACCCAGCCCTCCCGCTCCAGGAACCGGCGCTGCCGCTCCCGGGGCGCGAGCCGCTCCCGGTCGTGCAGCTGCATGATGAAGTCGACCCGCGAGCGCACCGACTTCACCGGGCTGAGGAGCTGGAACCCCATGCGCGTGACCCACCCCGGCACCGCGAACCCGCCGAGCAGGGCGTCCGGTATCCGCTCGACCCCTTCGGACGCGAGCCAGCTCGGCAGCCCGAACGGGAGCCCGACGCTGGTGTCGGCGGGGCTCCCGAACGTCACCACGGACTCGATGCCCTCGCTGCGCCGGTACGCGGCCGCCTGGTAGACGAACATGCCGCCCTGCGAGTACCCGGCGAGGTGGACGTCCCGCCCGGTCATCTCGCGGATCCGGTCCACCGCGTCGCTGACCGCGAGGACGTGGTCGCTGACCGTCCGCTCCAGCCCTCCCGGTTCCCGCTCGGGAGCCCCGAAGTCCACCACCCACGGGTCGACGCCGAGGTCGCGCAGCACCCGCACGGCGCTGACCCGCGAGGAGATGTCGTACACCTCCGCGGTGATCATGAGCGGCGGGACGAGCAGCATCACCGGCCCGCCGCCCGCGTCGGGGAAGTAGTGCCGCAGCCGGTAGACGCGCTGCTCGGTCACCACCTCGCAGGGCGACGCGTCCTCGTCGGTATCGAAACCCCCGAAACGCGCGACTTCCAAGGCATTTTGGGCGGTGGATCCCAGGCGAGATCCCACCTTCAGGAGCGGAGCGACGCGGGGGGTGAGGGGGGTAGTCCCCCCTCGAATAGCACGGAGGAGCGTCTTGGCAACAGCCGGCATCGTCGACCTTTCAGAGCGTCAACGACATGTTGTCCTGTTATCGCCACCTTTAGCAATCAGGCGGCGGAGGCGCGCCGCGCGAGCGCCACGACGCTGCACACCAGGCCGACCACGAGCCCGGCGGCCTGGAGCAGGGTCGCCGCGAACGCCACGGTCTCCCCGGGCGCGCTCAGCGCGTCGCGCGCGTTGGGCGCGGCGGTGGCGCCCACGGTGAGGAAGGCGGCGGCGACGGCCGGGACGGCGAGCGCCCACCTCGGCCGGGCGAACAGCGCGATCGCGGCGGCGACGGTCAGGATGATCAGTCCGGGCGGGACCGCCGGGTAGTCCATCCCGCCGGCGATCTGCATGGGGATCGCGGCGGCCGCGACCGCGAGGCCGGCGGCCGCCAGCCTCCGCGCGCCGGACGAGGCGACGTACATGAGGGCTCCTCTCTCACGGGGTGAAGGGCGACACCATCGTGAGAGAGGGCCGTGCACAGCGTCGTCGTCCAGGGGGAGGCTTCGCCGCTACGCCCGGGGGCGTACTCAGGTGATGATCCGCGCGCCCTCCATGTGGCCGCCCTGGAGCCTCTCCCACATGTACCGGCGGCGGGGCTTGCCGCTGGAGGTGCGCTGGATCAGCCCGGCGCCGACGACGATCGTCAGCTCCACGTCGTCCCCGATGCGCCGCCGCAGCATCTCGCGCACCCCGCCGATCCAGGCCTCGTCCTGCGTCTCGGCGAACAGCGCGAGCCCCTTGCGCCCGGCCCCGGGGACGCCGACCACGACGATGCGGCCCTTCCCGAGCCCGCTCACCTCGGCGACCTTGGACTCGAGGTCCTCGACGTAGACCGAGCGCCCGCGCACCTTGATGCTGTCGCCCATCCGCCCGAGGACGAACAACTGCCCCTCGTGGAAGAACCCGGCGTCCCCGGTGTAGACCTTGCCGTCCATGAACCGGGTCGACTTGGCCTCGGCACCCGCGTAGTACCCCGGGCAGGCGGAGGGGCCGCCCACGACGATCTCGCCGAGGAGCCCGCTCCCCAGCTCGCGCCCCTCGTCGTCGACGATGGCGACGGGCACGTCGTCCTCGGGCGTCCCGCAGCCGACGACCCAGCCGGCCTTGGCGCCGAGCGACCCGGCCCCGAGCGCGTGCTGGTCCAGGATCCGGACGGGCTCCCCGAAGGCCAGCGCCTCCGGGTCGGGCCGGACCGCCAGGGGGCTGCGCGGGGCGTCGTCCATGGTGACGAGGAGCGTGGTCTCGGCCATCCCGTAGGCGGGCTTGAACATCGTCCGGGAGAACCCGAACGGCTCCATGAGCTGCGCGAACACCTCGAGCGTGTGCGGGTCGATGGGCTCGGCGCCGATCAGCGCCATCTTCCACCCGGACACGTCGAGCCCCTCCAGCTGCTCGGGCTTGACCCGCCGCGCGCAGTAGGCGTAGGCGAACGGCGGCGCCGCGGTGTGCGCCGCCTCCCCGAAGCACCGGAGCCACCGTGCGGGGTCGCGGATGAAGTGGTCGGGCCGCATCAGCTTCAGCATCCCCTGCCGCGCGATGGGCGTGATGAAGCAGCCGATGAGCCCCATGTCGTGGTACAGCGGCAGCCAGGAGGCCGTCACGTCGCCGTCCTCGTACCCGGCCATCCGCGTGATCAGGTCGACGTTGGCCTCCAGGTTGTCCCAGGTGACCATGACCCCGCGCGGCGACCCGCTGGACCCGGAGGTGAACTGGAGCAGGGCGAGCTCGCCCGCGGGCCGGACCTCGGCCTCCTCCTCGGCCTGCCGCGGCTTCCAGGGCTCCCCGTCGACCCCGGCCTCGGCCATGGCCCGCCGCGCGTAGTCGGCCAGCCCGTCGGAGGCGACGACCAGCGCCGGCGAGGCCTGCCGCAGGATCGCCGCCACGTGCGCGACGTAGTCGTCCCCGTCCTGGAACAGCGGCGGAGTGATCAGGCACACCGTGGCCCCCGCGGCCCAGACCGCGAAGTACGTCTCGACGCAGGTGAAGTCCGTCGGCAGGATGAGGCACACGACGTCGCCCGGCCGGACGCCCTCCTCGATCATCGCTCCCGCGGTGCGTCGCGCGGCCGACGCCAGCTCACCGTAGTCGCGGAACTCCCAGCCCCCGTCGTCGGCAGCCAGGTGAACGCCGCGTCCGGTGTTCGGCTTGTCCAGCCAGTCGCGCAGCGCAGATGGCATCGTGTCCCCTTCACAGGAAAGGCTCGCGCCCGTACATAACTCGCGGGTAACTTCACCAGGGCGGCGCGACCCCGTCAACCGGTTCGATCAGCAAAGAGACCAACCGGTCATTTGGCTGTGTCCCACAAGCCGCCTCAGACGCCGGCGGAGACCTTCCGGGCCGCGACGATACGGGCGCCCGCCCGCCACCCGAGCAGGGCCGCCCCGAGGAACACCGAGGCCACGATCACGAACGCGACGGCCGTCCCCTGCCCCGCCACCGCCCGGAGCACCATCCCCACGGCCACGGTCGAGACCCAGACCCCGACACCGACCGGCCAGACCCGTTCGGGCCGGCGCCACGCCCGCATGGCGCCCCACCCGGCGCCGAGCCCCGCGAGGAACGGCCAGGCGGTGGACGCGAACCCGGCCAGACTGGCGGCCTCGTCGTGCGACGCCCGCCCGATCGCGACGAAGACGAGCACGCAGCAGACGTCCACCGGCCCGGCCAAGGAATTCCGCATGCCCCCAGGCTAGGCGCCCGCGCCCAGCACCCGCGCCACGATGGAGGGACGCATCAGGGCCGGGGGCGGGTCGAGCAGGCCGACGACGCGGAAGAACTGCTCGGCGACGTCGGTGTCGCGGGCGGCGGCGGCCTGGACGCGGTCCACGTAGGCGTTCATGACCCTGATCGCGGGGCCGCGCCGGCCTTCGACCTCCGGCATGGACAGGTCGGCGGCGACGGCCATCCGCCACGGGTCGTTCAGCGCCTTGGCCACGGCGCGGAAGTACCGCCTGGTCAGCCCGCGCGGCCCCGCCGCCAGGCAGCGGCGCAGCACCTGCGCCTCCAGGCAGGCCACGGTCATGCCCTGCGCGTAGATCGGGTTGAAGCTGCACAGCGCGTCCCCGGTGACGAGCAGGCCGTCGGGCAGCCCCCGCGCCCGCTCGTAGCGGTTGCGCAGGTCGGACGGGTACCGGTGCGAGGCGATCCCGTCCAGCGCCTCACCGGCGAGGATCGCGTCGAACACCTCCGGCGGCGCGAGCGTCCGGACGAAGGCGAGGAAGCCCGCCTCGTCCGCGGGCGGACGGTTCGCACCGTCCAGGCCCGCGACGGTGAGCAGGTACCGGTCGCCCTCGACGGCGACCATCGCCATGCCGCGCGGGCTGCCCGGCCGGGGGCCGACGACGACGGCCTTGCCTACGCCGGAGTCCAGCGGCAGCCGGACGGGCCGGGTGGCGTAGGCGACCCCGATCCTGACCTCCTCCTGCGGGACCGGGCCGTGCCCGAGCCGCTCCAGCCAGTACCGGGTGCGTCCGGCGCGTCCCATCGCGTCCACGACCAGGTCGGCGCGGACCTCCTCGGCGGCGGCGCCGGGCGTCCGCGGCATCACCTGGACGCCGGTGATCCGGCCGGGCCCGGCCGTGAGCAGCCCGACGACGTCGCGTCCTTCGGCGAACCGGACGCCGGGCAGCGCTCCGACGCGTTCGCGGACGACGTCCTCCAGCAGCGGCCGGCTCGCCTGGATCGCCCGTTCCGAGCCGGGCCGCCGGGCGAGCGTGTGGCCGCCGAGGGCGAAGTGGTGGTCGACGCCGGGGTCGGCGACGACGGCGCCGCCGCCGATCAATGCCGCCTCGGCGCCGGGCAGGAGCTCCTCCAGGATCCGCTGCCCGCGCGGCAGCAGGATGTGGGCGTGCCGGCCCTGCGGGACGCCTTTGCGGGATCGCCCGTTCAGTCCTTGGTCGCGTTCGACGACGGTGACCCGCTCATAGGCCCCGGCCAGGGCCCGGGCGGCGAGCAGCCCCGCCATGCCGGCGCCGAGCACCACCGCGTGTTCTCCGATGCTTCGCATCTCGTGCCTCCCGTTGTCGGTCGATGAGGCGACGATGCGGCGGCCCGCTGTCCACCTGCCAGGCCACTAGCTGTCCACGTGGTGTCCGGTTCCGTAGAGCTCCTTCTCCCACAGCGATGCGGCGATCCGTTCGACGGCCCGGTTGCGGTGCCGCCGGTAGGTGCTGAACGGCAGCCCGAGCATCTCGGCGGCCCGCTCCTGGGTGGCCGCCGGGCGCAGGAACGTGCGGTCGACGACCCGGTACAGCGACTCTTCGCGCGGATCGTTCCGCAGCGCCTCGGCGGCCTCTTCGAGCAGGCCCCGCAGTGCCGCGCCGGGGTCGTCGGCCGACCGGACCAGCCGCGACCGCAGGAGCGGGTTCCCGGCGAGCCGGTCGGGGCGGCGCAGGTCGCGCAGCGCGGCGCGCACGGCGTCGGCGAACTCGGGCTGCGACAGGACGAGCTCGGGCGCGGCGGCCGTGGCCGCGGTGACGGGTGCGCCGAGCTCACGCTCGGCGGTGAGGGACAGCCAGTCGTCGACGCCGAGCACCCGCCAGTCGTGCGCGTACACCTCGTAGAGCGTCCCGCCCACGCGGTAGGACGCGTCCGGCGCGTGGTGGAAGTCGAAGAAGGACAGGAGCGGGTCCCAGTACTCCCGGTCCGACGGCACGGTGACGAGGTCCCAGGCCTTGCCGCCGCGGGTGATGACCTCCTGGCCGTGCCAGAGCCGGATCATGGTCTCCGACCTGGAGGGCCGCCGTCCCGGCTCGGTGTCCACGAAGAACCGCCAGGCGAGCACGCTCTCCCCGGGCCGCGGCGGGCCGTGCCGCGCCGCATGGCTCCACATCGCCCGCGTCCCCGGATCGGCCTGGAGGTCCTCCTCGTCGGCCTCGTGCAGGGCCAGGTAGGCCGCATACCCGAACGGCTCGCCCGCGTCGTCCCGGAACACGCCGAAGGCGCCCGGCTGCCGCTCGATCCACCGCGCCGCGAACCGGGCCTGCTCGGGCCCCTGATGCTCGCGGGTCATGGCGAGGACGGTCTCGGCGTCGCCGGGGCCGAGTCCCGAGACCGACAGCCGCCCGAGCCCGCCGAGCCGCCAGTAGCCCTTGACGACGGGGTGGTCGCGGCTGAGGAACATGATGTCCGCGACGGCCCGGTGCCGGACGAGCTCGTCCTCCCGCGCAGCGCGGGCCCGCTCGACGAGGTGGGCGCGCAGCGCCCGGTGCAGCGCCGCGTACCCGTCCGGGTCGCGCCAGCGCAGGTCGGCGTCGAGGATGTCGCGGACGACGTCGTGCGGGAACACCCCGAACTCGCGCTCCTCGACGAACGACAGGGTCCGCAGCCATCCGAACAGGGGCCCGGCGTCGTCGCCCACCATGGCGCGCAGCAGCTCCTCGGTGGTGAACCGCGCGTGCGCGCAGATCTGCAGCGCCTCCCGGTGCCGGGGCCCGGGCACCTCGTCGACCAGCCGCCCGAGCAGCGCGCGCACGACGTCCGGCACGCCGCTCAGCGCCCCCGGCACCTCCCGCCGCCGCCGGATCATGTCGACGAGCAGGGAGAGGGTCAGCGGATGCCCGTGGGCCAGCCGCAGGATCCGCTCGTGCAGCTCGGCGGGGACGCCCTCGACGTCCAGGTAGGCGCGCGTGTCGTCGGGGCTGAGGTTGCGCAGCGAGACGACCCGGAGCAGCTCGTGCCATCCCGCGTCGGCGACCCACCGGGGCGACGGCGCGTCCCGGCCCGCGATGACGACGACGGTGTCGGCGGCCAGCCCAGGGACGAACCGCTCCCGGATCCAGTCGTCGAGGGGCGCGAGCAGCTCGTAGGTGTCGACCAGGACCGCGTACCGCCCCCGCGGCGCCTCGACGGCCCGCAGGAAGGCCCCGGCCTCGGGTGTGATCGTCCGCGCGTCGACCAGCACGGGCGCGACCCCCGCCCGCCGCGCCGCCTCCGCCATCTCCCCGAGCAGCGCGCTCTTGCCGACCCCGCCGGGCCCGTGCAGGAACAGCACGGAGAAGTCACCGTCCGCGAGCGCCCCGCGGAACAGCTCGATCTCCCCGCTCCGCCCGACGAACCGCCGCCGCCGGGCCCGCCGCAACCGGTCCCCGACCGTCCCACCCTCGGCCACCGAAGCCTCCAGGAACCAAGACCACCGCATCCCCACGGTAGACCCGCACCCCACTGGCCGAGGTCCCCCCGGACGCCCTGTCATGATCGCGCGATGGAACTCGACTGGCGCTACTTCCGCCGGCTCTACGAGGAACTGCTGGACCACGACGACACCGAAGGGGCCCGCCGCCACCTGGCGGACCGGCGCCGCACGGCGGCCGCCCATCTGGCCGAGCTGGCTCCGCTCCGCCGGCGGGAGCCGGTCCCCGCCGGCGGGTACACCGTGGAGGACGAGCAGTTGTGGCGGCTCACGAAGCTCTACGCGCTGAGCAGGATCAGCGACTACCTGATCGAGCTCTCCTGCCCCGAAGGGGACCCGCCCCAAGGTTTCGGCGTAACCGGAGGACGCCCGGTCATCGAGGGCAGCACCGCCCACAGGATGGAGTTGGGCGGATGGCGGACGACCGCCACCCCCGGCCGGCACGGCCCCCGCAAGCTGGACCGGGCGGCCCTGACCATGCACACGGAGTTCCTCACCGGGATCGGCCTGACCCCCTTCGACCAAGCCCAGGCGTTCTCGCCCTTCCACCATGAGATCTTCGCCGTGGTGCAGGACCAGACCTCGACGAAGGTGACCGTCGAGGAGGTGCTGTGGCCGGGCTTCTGGTTCGGCGACCTGCTGTTCAGCCGCGCCGGTGTCCGCGTGCGCGCCCCACGCCACCTGATCGACGCCGAGGTGGCCACGACCTCGACCCTGTACTTCACCTTCCGCCGGGACCCGCGCCCGACCGACGACCTGTCGCACGGCTGGGGTTCGAACTCGCAATGGCGCACGGCCTTCCCCCGCTTCTACGCCGACGAGGACGGCCTGCACTTCAACTGGGACGGCACGGTCGACACCGGCGAGGACCCTCCGCAGGACCCGCCTCACCACCCGGACGCCGCGCGCCCGCTGGACCAGCGCCGGGAACTGCTCCTGCACCGCTGCTTCGTCCGAAGCGCACTCCCCCAGGACGAGGACGAGCGCTTCCCTTACGAGGACCGTTTGACCCTCACCACCGCCGAGTGGATGCACCCGTCACTCGACCGATGAGTTCTCGACGTGGCGGAGGTCGACATGGGCATGGCTACTGCACACACGCTCGGGACGCCCGAGGCCGACCTCGTCTACGACGTCCGCGGACCGCTGCCGCCCGCCGACGGCCGCCCGCCGCTGCTCATGATCGGCCAGCCGATGGGCGCCGCCGGCTTCGGCACGCTGGCGTCGCACTTCCCCGACCGCACCGTGGTCACCTACGACCCGCGCGGCCTGGGCCGCAGCACCCGCAAGGACGGCCGGGTGGACCAGTCACCGGAGGTCCAGGCCGGCGACGTCCACGCGCTCATCGAGGCGCTCGGGGCCGGTCCCGTGGAGCTGTTCGCCAGCAGCGGCGGCGCGGTGACCGCGCTCGCCCTGGTGGCCGCGTACCCCGATGACGTGGCCACCCTGGTGGCGCACGAGCCGCCGCTCATGGCGCTGCTCCCCGACGCCGAGGCGGCCGAACGCGCCCGGGCCGACGTCCGGGACGTCTACCAGGCCAAGGGCTCGGGCGCGGGTATGGCGGCCTTCATCATGATGACCTCGTGGCGCGGCGAGTACACCGACGACTACTTCGCCCAGCCGGCACCGGACCCCGCTGCGTTCGGCATGCCGACCGACGACGACGGCACCCGGGAGGACCCGCTCCTGAGCGACCGGTCATGGGCGGTCAGCAGCTACCGCCCCGACGCCGCCGCGCTCACCGCGTCCCGTACCCGCATCGTGATCGCGGTGGGCGAGGAGACAGGGGACACCTTCACCGGCCGCACCTCAGTGGCGGCCGCCGACCTGCTGGGCCAGAAGCCCACCGTCTTCCCAAGCCACCACGGCGGCTTCCTGGGCGGCGAGTACGGCCAGGCAGGCCAGCCGGAAGCCTTCGCGCAGAAACTGCGCGAGGTCCTATCCACCCCGAACTGACCCGAGGGGGTCTAGGGGCGGAGCCCCAGGGGCGGGCGGGTGGGGGATGGCGGCGGCACCAGGGGGCTCCGGGGGATCGTCCCCCAGGAAATGGCGAAGGGCCCCCTTGGGGAGCGGGCGAAGCCCGCGACCAAGAGGACCCTAGGACCAGTAGCGGGGGCAGGATTTGAACCTGCGACCTCTGGGTTATGAGCCCAGCGAGCTACCGAACTGCTCCACCCCGCGGCGATGGCTTAACTCTATGGGGTGGGGATGGCTTAGGCAAACAGATTCGGAAGCAGCACGGACGATCGCCGGAACCCGAGGGGACGAGGGGCGGAACCCGAGGGAGGCGAGGAGCGAAGCCCGAGGGGGGGATAGGGGCGAAGCCCCAGGGGCGGGCGGGTGGGGGATGGTGGCGGCACCAGGGGGCTCCGGGGGATCGTCCCCCGGGCGAAAAGCGAAGGATCCCCGGGAAGCCGCAAAGCGGCGACCAGGGGATCCCGATCCGTAGCGGGGGCAGGATTTGAACACTGCGACCTCTGGGTTATGAGCCCAGCGAGCTACCGAACTGCTCCACCCCGCGGCGATGACTTAACGGTACGGGGGTGGGTTCGTGGCGGGCAAACGGTTTATCGCGGGGGCTTGGAGGGCGGCGGTCAGCATGGCGGTGAGGTCGGTGGTGAAGGTGTCGTGGTCGGGGTCGGGCGGGGGCGTGTCGGTGGGGTGGGTTCGGGTGGCGCGGTCGGCGAGGGCGGCGGTGAGGAAGGCGATGAAGAGGGAGATGCGTTCGAGGGCGAGGGGTTCGGGGAGGGCGGCGCGGCAGGCGGTTTCGAGGAGGTGGAGCTGCTGCTGGAGGGCGGTGCCGTGGAGGACGGGCGGGGGGCGGTGGTCGCGGATTCCGGCGCGTCCGGCGAGTTGGGCGGTGATGCGGAGGAAGTCGCGGCCGTGGGGGGTGCGGAGTTCGTCGGCGGTGGGGCGGACGACGGCGTCGACGATGGCGTGGAGGTCGTCTGGGCGGAGGCCGGGGAGGGTGGCGGCGCGGGCGGGTTCCATGCGGGTGACGCCGGCGCGGAGGATGGCGTCGAGGAGGCCGTCGCGGGAGCCGAAGTGGTAGGTGACGGCGGAGTCGTTGGCCTGGCCGGCGAGGGCGACGATGTCGCGGGTGCGGGCGGCGTCGATGCCGTGGGCGGCGAAGAGGTGGGCGCCGGCGCGGATGAGGGCGTCGCGGGTGGCTCTTGCGTCCTTCGGCACGCCGATGATACTAACAGGGAGCGTTAATAACGACGCCTGTTAGAACCTCGGAGGCCCGGCCATGGCGGACGTCTACGACCCCTTCGATCCCGGGTTCCAGGCCGACCCCTATCCGGCGTACCGGCGGCTCCGGGACGAGGAGCCGGTGCACCGCCACGAGGATCCGCCGTTCTGGACGCTGTCGCGCTTCGACGACGTCTGGGCGGCGACGCGGGACGCGGCGACGTTCTCCTCGGCGCAGGGCCTGACGTTCTACCCGGACGAGATCGGCACGCTGGGCCTGGCCCCGACGATCGTCATGCTGGATCCGCCGCGCCACACCGTGCTGCGGCGCCTGGTCAGCCACGGGTTCACGCCGCGCCGGACGGCCGAGCTCGAATCGCTGCTGCGGGATTTCGTCCGCTCCCGGATAGCGCTGATGGAGCGGAAGGCCGCGGACGGCGAGACTCCCGACCTGCACCGGGACTTCTCCTCGCCGCTGCCGACGTTCGCGCTGGCGCACCTGCTCGGCGTCCCGGAGGCCGACCGCGCGCGGTTCGATCCGTGGGTGTCGGCCCTCACGACCTTGCAGGACGAGGGGTTCGGCCTGCGCTCGATGCAGGACGGCGCCGTGCAGGCGGTGGCGGAGATGTTCGGCTACTTCAGCGACGTGATCGCCGCGCGCCGCGCCGACCCGTCCGGGGATCTGATCAGCGCGCTGACCGCCGCCGAGGTGGACGGGGAGCGCCTCACCGACTGGGACGTCCTCGGCTTCTGCTTCGTCATGGTGGCGGGCGGCAACGACACGACGGGGAACCTGATCTCGCACGGCGTGGCGCTGCTGGACGGCGACCACGCGCAGCGGGAGCGGCTGGCGGCCGACCCGTCGCTGATCCCGAACGCGCTGCTGGAGTTCCTGCGCCTGGAGAGCTCCGTTCAGGCGCTGGCCCGGACGACCACCCGCCCGGTCACGCTGCACGGGACGGAGATCCCGGAGGGTGAGAAGGTGATGATGCTGTTCGGGTCGGCGAACCGGGACGAGCGCGAGTTCGGCCCGTCCGCGGGCGAGCTGGACGTCGCCCGCGCGATCCCGCGCCACCTGGGCTTCTCCAGCGGCGTGCACTTCTGCATCGGGTCGCACCTGGCCAAGCTCCAGGCCCGCGTAGCGCTGGAGGAGCTTCTCCAGGCCCACCCCCGCACAGGAGTGGACCTGGAGAACGCGGAGCGCATCCGGTCCCCGTTCACCCGCGGCTGGGCGTCGCTCCCGGCCACGGGCGTCGGGGCCTGAGGCGCCTACTGCATGTGCGGGTAGCGGTAGTCGGTCGGCGGGACGAACGTCTCCTTGATCGAGCGGGGGGACGTCCAGCGCAGCAGGTTGAACACCGAGCCGGCCTTGTCGTTGGTGCCGGACGCCCGGGCGCCGCCGAACGGCTGCTGCCCGACGACGGCGCCGGTGGGCTTGTCGTTGATGTAGAAGTTGCCGGCCGCGTACCGGAGGACCTCGGCGGTGTGCGCCGCGGCGGCCCGGTCGGTGGCGATGACGGCGCCGGTGAGCGCGTAGTCGGCGACCGACTCCATCTGGGCGAGCATCTCGTCGTACCGCTCGTCGTCGTAGACGTGGACGCCGAGGATCGGGCCGAAGTACTCGGTCCGGAAGATCTCGTTCTCGGGGTCGCCGGACACGAGCACGGTGGGCCGCACGAAGTAGCCGACGGAGTCGTCGCAGGTCCCGCCGGCGACGATCTCGACGTCCGGGTCGGCCTGGGCGCGCTCGATGGCGGCCTTGCTCTTGGCGAAGGCCCGCTCGTCGATGACGGCGCCCATGAAGTTGGACAGGTCGGCGACGTCGCCCATGGTGAGCCCGTCGACCTCCGCGGCCAGCTCCTCCTTGAACCCGTCCTCCCAGATTGAGCGCGGGACGTAGGCGCGGGACGCGGCGGAGCACTTCTGGCCCTGGTACTCGAAGGCGCCGCGCACGAGCGCGGTCCTCAGCACGGCCCGGTCGGCGGACGGGTGCGCGACGACGAAGTCCTTGCCGCCCGTCTCCCCCACGACCCGCGGGTAGCTCCGGTACTTCTCGATGTTGGCGCCGACCGTCTTCCACAGGTGCTGGAACGTCTTGGTGGAGCCGGTGAAGTGGATCCCGGCGAGGTCGGGGTGCTGGAGCGCCACGTCGGACACCGCGAGCCCGTCGCCGGTCACGAGGTTGATGACGCCGGCGGGGAGCCCGGCCTCCTCCAGGAGCCTCATGAGCAGCACGGCCGAGTACGTCTGCGTGGGCGACGGCTTCCACACGACGACGTTGCCCATCAGGGCGGGCGCGGTCGGCAGGTTCGCGGCGATCGCGGTGAAGTTGAACGGGGTGATCGCGTAGACGAACCCCTCCAGCGGCCGGTGGTCGGACCGGTTCCACACGCCGGGGCTGCTGATCGGCTGCTCGGCAAGGATCCGCCGGGCGAAGTGCACATTGAAGCGCCAGAAGTCGACGAGCTCGCAGGGGCTGTCGATCTCAGCCTGCTGGACGGTCTTGGACTGCCCCAGCATGGTCGCGGCCAGCAGGGTCTCCCGCCACGGCCCGGCGAGCAGGTCGGCGGCGCGCAGGAAGATCGCGGCCCGGTCGTCGAAGGACATCGCCCGCCATGCCGGCGCGGCCTCGAGGGCGGCGGCGATGGCGTCCCGGGCGTCCTCCTCGGTCGCGGTGCCGAACGTCCCGAGCACGGCGGCGTGCCGGTGCGGCTGGACGACGGCGACCTTGGCGCCCGCCCCGAGCCGCCGCTCGCCGCCGATCGTCATGGGCAGGTCGATCGGCGCCTCGGCGGTCAGCTCGGCGAGCTTCGCCTCCAGCCGGGCCCGCTCGGCGCTGCCGGGCGCATAGCCGCGCACCGGCTCGTTCGCCGGTGTCGGAACGTTGGTGACGGCGTCCATGGAAACTCCTTAGCGGGAGACGAACGAACGGAGGAAGAAGGCGAGGTTGGCGGGCCGCTCGGCGAGCCGCCGCATGAAGTAGCCGTACCAGTCGGCGCCGTAGGGGACGTAGACGCGCATCCGGTGGGCCTCGGCGAGCCGCCGCTGCTCGGCGGTCCGGATGCCGTAGAGCATCTGGAACTCGTAGGACGCGGGCGAGCGCTCGGCGGCCAGGGAGCGCGCGATCTCGATGATCCGGGGGTCGTGGCTGGCGACCATCGGGTACCCGTCGCCGCGCATGAGGTCCCGCAGCGCCCGCACGTAGGCGCGGTCGACCTCGTGCCTGCTCTGGTAGGCGACCGACGCGGGCTCGGCGTAGGCGCCCTTGACCAGCCGCACGCGGGACCCCTCGCCCACCAGGTCCCGCAGGTCGCCCTCGGTGCGGCGCAGCATGGCCTGGACGGCGACCCCCACCCACGGGAAGTCGACCCGCAGCTTCCCGAGGATCTCCAGCGTGGAGTCGACCGTCGTGTGGTCCTCCATGTCGAGGGTGACGGTCATGCCGACCCGCCCGGCCGCGGCGCAGATCTCCCGCGCGTGGTCGAGCGCGAGGTCGCCGGGCAGCGCCTGCCCGAGCGCGGACAGCTTCACCGAGGCGTCGGAGCCCCGGGCGAGCCCCTGCCCCTCGAACGCCTCGAACAACTCCAGGTAGGCGTCCCGGGTGGCGCGCGCCTGGGCGGGCTCCCGGGTGTCCTCCCCGAGGTGGTCGAGGGTGACCTCGAGCCCGCCGTCCCGCAGTTCCCGGACGGCCGCAAGGGCGGCGTGGAGATCGTCCCCGGCGACGAACCGGTCGACGACTCCCCTGGTCAGCGGCACGGAGGTGATGACGTCGCGCATCCGGCCGCTGCGCGCGGCGGCGAGAAGAAGCGGGCTGAGCATGGAACCCTCCAACGTCAAGGAACACCTCGCACGTTAGGAGCACCGCCGCGCGGCCCCTATAGTCAAACGCCACTTTCAGAGCGGCCCGTCCTCATACAGATGTACGAAGGGATCGCGATGGCACCCGATCTGCAGGAAATCGTGGAACAGGCGGCCGACCTCCTGCGCGCGCCCGCGACCCTGGAGGACCGCGACTTCCATCTGGTCGCCTACGCCGCGCACGGCGACACGATCGACCCCGTCCGGATGAACTCGATCCTGCACCGCCGCGCCACCGAGGCCGTCCGCGCCCGCTTCGAGCGCCACGGCATCGCCCGCGCGACGGGCCCCGTCCGCATCCCGGCCGACGCCGCCCTCGGCCAGCTCGCCCGCCTGTGCCTGCCCGTCCGCTGGAACAACGTCACCTACGGCTACCTCTGGCTGCTGGACGACAAGGAGCGCATCACCGACGCCCAGGCGGCCAGGGCCATGCCCCTGTGCGAGCGCGCCGGCCTCCTCATGGCCCGCCAGGCCCGCGAGCGCGACGACCTCGGCTGGAAGGTCGCCGACCTGCTGTCCACGCACCCCGGCGTCCGGACCCAGGCCGCCGACGACCTCACCGACGCCGGAGCGGCCGACCCGCCCCTGACGGTGGCCGTCCTGCGGACTCCCAGCCCCGAGCCGCTCAACCCGTGGCTGCTCCCCCACTCCGTCCTGGCGACGGTGTGGCAGCGCGACCACGTCCTCCTCGTCCCCGTGGGCAGCGCACCGACCGCTCTGGCCCGCGCTCGCCGCCTCCTGGAGGAACGCAACACCCCCGTCCACACGGGCGTGTACTCGCCGTGCCCCACCCTGGACGACGTCCACGAAGGCTGGCTCCGGGCCCGCGTGGCCGCCCGCACAGCCGCCCCTGGCGAGATCCGAGACTGGACGTCCCTGGGCGTCCTCCGCCTCCTGCGCACAGCGGGCGACGAGGCCCTGGCCCAGACGACCCAGACCCCGGGCACCGAGCGCCTCCTAGCGCACGACGACCTCGCGAAGACGGCCCGCACCTACCTGGACCTGGCGGGCAACGTCCAGCTGACGGCGAAGGCCCTGAACATCCACCGCCAGACCCTCTACCACCGCCTGCGCCGCATAGAGGAGCTGACGGCCCTGACCCTCACCAACGGCCAGGACCGCCTGACACTCCACCTGGCCCTGACCCTGGCCCCCCACCTGACCTAAAGGCCTCAGGCCTGAGCGAGCCCGGCATGCCGGTCCCGCAGATCCCGCTTGAGGATCTTGCCGCTGGGGTTCTTGGGCAGCGCGTCGGCGAGGACCACGTACTTGGGGCGCTTGTAGGGGGCGAGCCGCTCGCGGGCGTGCGCGTGGACGTCGTCCACGGTCAGCGCGGCGCCCGGCTTCGGCACGACCACCGCGGTGACGGCCTCGATCCAGTGCGGGTGGCTGATCCCGAAGACGGCGACCTCGGCCACGCCCTCCAGCTCGTAGACGGCCTCCTCGACCTCCCGGCTGGCGACGTTCTCGCCACCCGTCTTGATCATGTCCTTCTTGCGGTCGACCACCGAGAGGTAGCCGTCCTCGGTCATGATCCCGAGGTCGCCGGAGTGGAACCACCCGTCCCGGAACGCCTCGGCGGTCTTCTCCTCGTCGCGGTAGTACCCGAGCGCGGCGTGCGGGCTGCGGTGGACGATCTCGCCGACCTCCCCGACCCCCACGGGCGCGCCGTCGTCGTCCACGAGCATGGTCTCCACGTTGATGGCCGCGCGCCCCGCGCTGCCGGCCCGTTCGAGCTGCTCGTGCGGCTTCAGGATGGTGGCGAGCGGCGCCATCTCCGTCTGCCCGTAGAAGTTCCACAGCCGCACGTCAGGCAGCCGCCGCATGAGCTCCCGCAGCACCTCCACGGGCATGGGCGAGGCCCCGTAGTAGCCCTTCTTCAGGCTCGACAGGTCGCGCCGGTCGAAGTCCGGGTGGCGCAGCAGCGAGATCCAGACGGTGGGCGGGCAGAAGAGCTTGGTCACCTTCTCCCGCTCGATCGTCTCCAGCAGGGCCGCGGGGTCGGGCGCCGGCAGGATGATGCTGGTGGCGCCGAGGTAGACGTCGACGGAGAAGAAGCAGTCGAGCTGCGCGCAGTGGTACATCGGCAGCGAGTGCACCTCGACGTCGTCGCCGCTCATCTCGCCGTCGACCACGCAGCTCACGTACTGGCTGATGAGGGACCGGCTGGTCAGCACCACTCCCTTGGGCCGCGACTCGGTCCCCGAGGTGTACATGATCCGCAGCGGGTCGTCGTCCTCCACGAGCACGTCCGGCGCGGCCGAGGGCCCCTCACTCCACCAGGCGTCGACGTCCTCCCACCCCTCTCCGGGCGCCGCGCCCGACAGCGGGATCCACCCGCGCACCCCGTCCTGGACGCCGGCCGCGGCGAGCGCCTTCTCGGCGGTCGCGGCGAGCGCGTCCTCCGCGACGATCCCGGACGCCCCCGAGTGTCCGAGGATGTAGGTGATCTCCTCGGCGTTCAGCATGAAGTTGATCGGCACGAGCACCACGCCGAGCTTCGCCGTGGCGAACGCCGTCACCGCGTACTGCCAGCAGTTGTGGCTGAGCAGCGCGAGCCGGTCCCCCTTGCCGAGCCCCCGCGCCGCCAGCGCGTGCGCGGCCCGGTTCACCGCGACGTCGAACTCCGCGAACGTGACCCGGAGATCTCCGCTGACGACGGCCGGCTTCCGAGGATCCCGCCGGGCAGTCCGATGCAGGAGATCTCCGACGGAGTGCTGACGAGCCCGCCCCACAACAGACACAAGGCCACCTTCCCCACAAAACCGCAGGTGAGAGCAATATGGCCAGATCATAACCACACACCCCCACACCCCCACCACCCCCGAAAGGGGGTCGCGGAACGGCCTCAGAGACGCTCAGGGTGAGGGGTCCCGGCGCCGCGGAGCAGGGTGTCCACGACGAGGGTCGCGAGGGCGTCCGTGTCCTCCCCGTCCCGGTTCTTGGCCGCCTCGTGGATCAGCGCGTAGTAGACGCGGCGCGTCCAGGGGATGTCGACGTCGGCGCGGAAGACGCCCGCCTCTTGAGCGCGGCGGAACATCCGCTCGCACGTCTCCCGAACGTCGGCGTACACCTTCGCCACCTCGGGGTCGGCCGAGGAGGCCTGGCTCATCGCGAACCCCCAACCGACCTTGACGCTGAGGACGTTCGCGGTCGTCTGGTAGAGGGCGACCAGGGGCGGCGCCGTGTCCGGGTGGGCGGCGTCCACCGCGTCGGCGAACCGCCGGGCGGCCCACTCCGCCAGGGCCTCGACCAGCGCCTCGCGGGTGGCGAAGCGCCGGTGGACCGTGGTGCGGGCGACGCCGGCGGCCTCGGCGATCTGCTCCATCGTGGCCGCCGGATCGCGCCCGAGGGTGCGCTCGGCCGCCTCCAGGATCGCCGTCACGGTCCGCTCGGCGTCCGCCCGCATCGGCCGCCCGAACCCACCTCTCACCTGACGCTGAGTAGCCATGAGCAAAAGCATACGACACAGTCACACTTCAACCCGAACTTGCTACATCAATGTTGCAAGTTGTACCGTCTCCGCATCAAGGTCGACGCATACAAGCGGGAGCAACCCATGGAGTACACCCGTCTGGGCCGGAGCGGCCTCTCGGTGTCCCGGCTGGTCCTCGGCACCATGAACTTCGGCACGAGGACGTCCGAGGCGGACAGCAACGCGATCATGGACCGGGCGCACGAGCACGGCATCAACTTCTTCGACACCGCCGACATCTACGGCGGCGAGGACGGCGCGGGCCGCACCGAGCAGATCATCGGCCGCTGGTTCGCGACCGGCGGCGGCCGCCGTGACAAGACCGTCCTCGCCACGAAGGTCTACGGCCCGATGGGCGACGGCCCCAATGACAGGGGCCTGTCCGCCCTGCACATCCGGCGCGCGGTCGAGGCGTCCCTGAGGCGTTTGCAGACCGACTACATCGACCTGTACCAGATGCACCACATCGACCGGGCCACGCCGTGGGACGAGATCTGGGAGGCCTTCAGCGTCCTGCACGCCCAAGGGAAGGTGCTGTATTTCGGCTCGTCCAACTTCGCCGGCTGGCACATAGCGCAGGCGCAGGAGGCAGCCCGGAACCGGCACTTCCTAGGCCTGGTGAGCGAGCAGTCGATCTACAACCTGATGTCGCGCTGGGCGGAGCTGGAGGTGCTGCCCGCCGCGCGGGAGTACGGCCTGGGCGTGATCCCGTGGTCGCCGCTGCACGGCGGCGTCCTAAGCGGCGTCCTACGCAAGGAACGAGAGGGCAACGCCGCCCGCAGCGGCACGGGCCTATGGGCCGCCGCACTGGAGAAGCAGCGGGAGTCCGTCGAAGCGTACGAAAAGCTGTGCGCCGCCCAAGGCGAGGACCCCGCCCACGTCGGCCTGGCCTGGCTCCTGGCCCAGGAGGGCGTCACCGGCCCGATCATCGGCCCCCGAACCCTGGACCAACTGGACGGCACGCTCCGCGCCCTGGAGATCACTCTGGCCCCCGAAACCCTGGCGACCCTGAACGAGATCTTCCCACCCCCCGCCCCCAACGGCCCAAAGCCCGCCCCCGAGGCCTACGCCTGGTAACCCCCGCAGGCCGCCGAGGAGAAGCGAAGGGCGAAGCCCGAGCGGGATCTAGAGGCGAAGCCCCAGGGGACTGAACCTGAGGAGAACCCAGTACCGGACCCCGAGGAGAAACGAAGGGCGAAGCCCGAGGGGGGATAGGGGCGGAGCCCCAGGGGCGGGCGGGTGGGGGAGGCGGAGGAACGGGGGGATCCGGGGGGTCGCCCCCCCCGGGCGAAATGCGAAGGGTCCCCCTGGGGAAGCCGCAAAGCGGCGACCAGGAGGACCCTAAGGACCAGTAGCGGGGGCAGGATTTGAACCTGCGACCTCTGGGTTATGAGCCCAGCGAGCTACCGAACTGCTCCACCCCGCGGTGATGTTTTAAGTCTATGGCATCGGAGGGAGTGGTTCGTACGGGTCGGTCAGCGGGTGCAGGCGGGGACGGTGCCTTTGCCGCTCGTGAGGGCGTTGAGCGCCTGGACGGTGCTGTGGAGGGTGTCGGCGCGGATGAGGCGGAGGCCGTCGGGGCGGGAGCCGACGGCGTCGGCGCAGTTGTCCTTGGGGGTGATGAAGACGGTGGCGCCGGCGTTGCGGGCGGCGATCATCTTCTGCTGGATGCCGCCGATGGGGCCGACGGCGCCGTCGGGGGTGATGGTGCCGGTGCCGGCGATGAACTTCCCCTGGGTGAGGGGGCCGGGGGTGAGCTTGTCGACGATGGCGAGGGAGAACATGAGGCCGGCGGAGGGGCCGCCGACGTCGCCGATGCTGATGTCGATCTTGAAGGGGAACTTGTACTGGTCGGAGAGGACGATGCCGACGACGGCGCGCTTGCCGCTGGGGTCGGCGACGGTCTTGAGGGTGGCCTTGGCCTCGGTGGCGCCGCGCTTGTAGGTGAGGGTGACGGGGGTGCCGATCTGGCGCTTGGCCATGGTGCCGGTGACCTGGGAGACGCTGGTGACGGCGGCGCCGTCGAGGGCGGTGATCTCGTCGCCGGGGCGCAGGACGCCGTCGGCGGGGCGGCCCTTCTGGACGCCGTCGACGACGACGCGGGTGGTGACGGGGATGCCGAGTTCGTGGAGGGCGGCGGCCTCGGCGTTCTGCTGGGAGTCCTGCATCGCCCGGGTGTTCTCCTGGTCGACCTGCTTGGGCGACTCGTTCTTCGGGAAGATCGTCTCTTCGGGGACGACGGCGGTGTCGCCGGCGATCCAGCCGCGCAGGGCGGTGAAGAGGTCGATGCGCCCGCCGGGGCCGCCGCGGTAGGTGACGGTGGTGAAGTTGAGGTGGCCCTGGTCGGGGTAGGTCTGCCGGCCGTCGATCCTGATGAGGGGCTGGCCCTTGTCGTTCGTGCCGAGGGTGTTGCTCGTGGGCCCGGGCATCAGCGCGACGTAGGGGACGCGCATGACGGAGCCGATCAGGGCGAGCACGAGGACGAGCACGCTCGCGAGGCTGAGCGTGGCGGCACGACGAGACATGCCGGAAACTCTATGCGGTTCGGGCGCTCAGCAGGCTCCGACCCACTCGTCGCCTCCGTCGGCGAAGGTCTGGTGCTTCCAGATGGGGACGGTGGCCTTGAGGTCGTCGATGAGGCGGCGGCAGGCGGTGAAGGCCTCGTCGCGGTGGGGGCAGGACGCGGCGACGACGACGGCGATGTCGCCGATGTCGAGGTCTCCGACGCGGTGGAGGGCGGCGAGGCCGAGGACGGGGAGGTCGGCGGCGACCTTCTCCATGACGGCGCGGAGTTCGCGTTCGGCGGTGGGGTGGGCGCTGTAGGAGAGGGCGGTGACGGCGCGGGCGTGGTCGGTGTCGCGGACGGTGCCGACGAACACGGCGGTGCCGCCGGCGCCGGGGGCGCCGACGGCGGCGTACACCTCGTCGACGGACAGGGGCGTGTCGCGCACGCCGATCAGCCGGATGACGCCCTCGCCGGTAACGCTGTGGCTCACGTCCCGCAGGCTACCTCTCCCGGGCGATCACGTTCACTCCGGTGTGCCGGGCTCGTCGGGTTCGAAGGTGGCGGCGAGGGCCTCGGCGAGGGCGGGGACGAGGTCGGGCCCGGAGAGGACCTCGTCTTCGGTGTCGTGGCGGCGCAGCCGGAGGGCGGCGTGCCGGGCGCCGTCGCGCAGCACGCCGACGATCATGCGGACGTCCTCGCGCCCGGGGTGGGAGGCGGCGAACTCGGCGGCCTCGGCCTCGTCCTCGGGGATCTCGTCCTCGGCCTCGGGGGGCAGGACGATCCGCTCCATGACGAGGGCGCAGCCTTCGACGGCGTCGGGCCAGGCGATGGTGGCGAGGGCGTCCTCGATGCCGGCCTGGTCGGGCAGGGCGGGCTGTTCGAGGGCGGCGAGGGTGTCGGCCGCGGGGTCGAGGCCGAGCTGCTCGGCGAGCTCGGGTTCGGCGCGGCGCAGTTCTGAGCTGCGGACGAGGGCGTAGATGCGGGGCGTGCTGTCCCAGCCCTCCTGGGCCGAGTGACGTTCGAGGTCCAGCACGACTTCTTCCAGAAGACTCACGGGCCCATCTTTCCCCCATTCGACACGGGGAAATGCGGGAACCCCGCTCCCAGTCGGTAAGTTGCATCTACAGCACCGGCGGGCGGCCGGTGGGAGAGATCTCGATCGGAGGGGCCACTTGACCTTCCGGACTCCCGGTTTCGGGCGCCGGCTCGGCACCGGACGGACACGGCTGCTGCTACCGGTGCTGGTGGCGCTGGCGGCGCTGCTGGTCGCGTTCCTGGTCTTCACGGCCGTGTACACCGATCTGCTCTGGTACCGCTCGATCGGTTTCTCGTCGGTCTTCACGACGCAGCTCCAGGCGAAGGTCGTCCTGTTCTTCGGGGCGGGGCTGCTGATGGCGCTGGTGGTGGGCGCGAACGTCGTGGTGGCGTACCGGCTGCGCCCGGCGTACCGGCCGCTGTCGGTGGAGCAGCAGGGCCTGGAGCGGTACCGGGCGGTGATCGATCCGCGGCGGCGGCTGATCGCGTGGGCGCTGCTCGGGATGCTGGGGGTGCTGACGGGGTCGTCGGTGGCGGGCCAGTGGCCCGTGTGGCTGGCGTTCCTCAACCGGACGCCGTTCGGCGTGCGCGACCCGCAGTTCCACAAGGACGTCTCGTTCTACGTCTTCACCTACCCCTTCCTGCGCCTGGTCATCGGGGTGGTCTTCGCGACGGTGATCCTGTCGATCCTGGCCGCGGTGATGGTGCACTACCTGTACGGGGGGCTGCGGCTGCAGGGGCCGGGCGACAAGGCGAGCCCGCCCGCGCGGGCGCACCTGTCGGTGCTGTTCGGCCTGTTCATCCTGCTGAAGGCGGTCGCGTACTGGTTCGACCGGTACGGGCTGGTGCATTCGGAGCGGGGGGCGGCGACGGGCGCGTCCTACACGGACGTGAACGCGCTGCTGCCGGCGAAGACGATCCTGGCCGTGATCGCGCTGCTGTGCGCCGCCATGTTCTTCGGCAACCTGCTGCGGCGCGGCATGATGCTGCCGGGCGTGGGGTTCACGCTGCTGGTGCTGTCGGCGATCCTGCTGGGCGGGGTGTACCCGCTGCTGATCCAGCAGTTCCAGGTGAAGCCCGACGAGCTGGCCAAGGAGCGCCAGTACATCCAGCGCAACATCGAGTTCACGCGCCAGGCGTACGGGGTGGACGGGGCGAAGGTCGTCCCCTACGGAACCCAGCCGGTGACCGACAAGAAGGCCCTTCAGGACGAGGCGGCCAAGCTTCAGCAGAACGGGGTGCGCGTCCTCGACCCGAACGTGGTGGGCGAGACGTTCCAGCAGTTGCAGCGCATCCGGCCGTTCTACCGGTTCCCCGACACCCTGGACGTGGACCGCTACCAGGTGGACGGCAAGCTCGTCGACACGGTGGTGGCGCTGCGCGAGCTGTCGGGCGCGCCGGTGGGGCAGCGCAGCTGGGTGAAGGACCACATGGTCTACACGCACGGCTACGGGTTCGTATCCGCCTACGGCGACCGCTTCGCCTTCACGGAGCCGGACTTCATCACCAAGGACATGCCCGCGACCCCCAACCAGGCGATCAAGGTGGCGCAGCCGGAGATCTACTTCGGGGAGCGCTCGCCGCGGTACTCGGTGGCCGGCGGGCGCGGCCAGCAGGAGCTGAACTACCCGGACAACAGCCCGTCGGGGCAGAAGAGCAGCACCTACGACGGGCAGGGCGGCGTGCCCATCGACTCGTTCGCGCACCGGCTGCTGTACTCGGCGAAGTTCCAGGACAAGAACCTCCTGCTGTCCGGGGCGATCAACAAGAACGCGAAGATCCTCTACGACCGGTCGCCGCGGCAGATGGTGCAGAAGGCGGCACCATGGCTGACGCTGGACGGCGACCCGTACCCGGTGGTGGTGAACGGCCGGATCCTGTGGGTGGTGGACGGCTACACGACGTCCAACGGCTACCCGTACTCGGAGCAGATGAGCCTCGGCGAGGCCACCCGCGACACGATCACCGACACGCGGTCGGCGGTGGCGCGGCAGGCGAACGACCACATCAACTACCTGCGCAACTCGGTGAAGGCGACCGTCGACGCCTACGACGGCACCGTCCACCTGTACCAGTGGGACGAGAACGACCCGATCACCAAGACGTGGATGAAGGTGTTCGACGGCACGGTCCAGCCGCGCTCGTCGATCCCGCCGGAGCTGGAGGCCCACTTCCGCTACCCGCAGGACCTTTTCAAGGTGCAGCGGAAGGTCCTCACGAAGTACCACGTGACCGACCCGTCGGCGTTCTACAACGGGGAGGGCTTCTGGGAGGTGCCGGAGGACCCGTCCGCGAAGGGCAAGCGGCAGCCGCCCTACTACCAGAGCCTGCGGATGCCGGGCCAGGACGCCCCGTCCTTCTCACTGACCACGGTGTTCAACCCCCGCGGCAACGGGCAGCTCGCGGCGTTCATGTCGGTGGGGTCCACGCCGCGCGACTACGGGCAGATCCAGATCCTGCAGATGCCGCGCAACGCGCAGCCGGCGGGGCCGGGCCAGGTGCAGAACCTGTTCGAGACCGACCCGAAGGTGAAGGACGACCTGTTCAAATTGCGGCAGAACGGGACCAAGACTGTCCCGGGCAATCTGCTGACGATCCCGTTCGCGGGCAGCCTGCTGTACGTGGAGCCGATGTACACGAAGGCGGCGGGCGGCTCGGAGCACCAGCCCTATCCGATCCGTGGCAAGATCCTGGTGCGGTTCGGGGAGGGCATCGCCGCGGCCGACACCCTCGATCAGGCGTTGACGCAGGTGCTCGGCGGGTCGGGCGCCCCGGCGCAGTCGGGGTCGCCGGGCACGCCGGACGATCAGTTGAGCGCGCCGGCGAAGAAGGCGATCGAGGATCTGAAGGCCGCCGTGACCGACTACGAGAACGCCCAGAAGAAGGGCGACTACCCGGGCATGGGCGAGGCCTGGAAGCGGATCAAGGACGCGCAGGCGGCGCTGTCGGCCGCGGGCCAGGAGCCGAAGACCTCCCCCAGCCCGTCGCCGTCCGCCTCACCGTCCGCCTCGCCGAGCGCCACGCCCCCGTCGAGCTGACGGCGCCGTCCGGCTGACGGCCCCGTCGAGCCGGCGGGGCCGTCACGCCGAGGTCGCCGCCGCGCCGAGGGCCGGGTCGTTCCGGCCCTTACGGCAGGCGGCGCCCGGGCTCAGCGGCGGCGCCTGCGGGCGCGCCGGATGGCGGCGGCGGCGCCGATCGCGGCGACGGTGGCGCCCGCGGCGGTCGCCATGGTGGCCTCCTTGCCGCCGACGCGGCGGCCGACGACGGCGTGCCGTCCCGCGGTCTCCTCCATCACGGCCCGGAGGGCGGCGGCGTTGTCGTAGAGGGGCTTCCAGCCGGCGGCGCGCAGCCGCGCGCAGTCGACGACCCACGGGTAGGCGACGTAGTGCAGGTCGGTGGCCGGGGCGGGGGTCATGCCGAGCCGGTGCAGGCGCTGCGCCATGCCGAAGGTGAGGGCGGCGGGCAGCTCGAAGGCGCGCTTGCCGGTGATCTCGGTCACCTCCTCGGGGCCGAGCCAGCCCTCGCAGCCGACCGCGACGGGGCCGGGCACGTTCTCGGTGACGACGACGTCCAGGGCGGACGCGAGGTCCTCGATGTGGCAGAACTGCCAGCCGGGCGTGCTGCCCTTGACCGACAGCAGCCGCGGCGCCTCGAAGTGGCGGGTGACGACGGTGTCCACGCCGGGCCCGGCGAGCGCGGCGGGGCGGACGACGGTGACCTCGACGCCGGGGTGGGTGAGGTGCGCGGTCGCGGCCAGTTCCTCGATCTCCAGGAAGTCGCCGGCGATGGAGGTGCTGGCCTCGGCGAGCAGCGGCGCGTCCTCGCTCAGCGGCACCTCGTTGCCGGGCCCGGCGCCGTACACCATCGCGGACGTGACGAGCACCACGCGCCGGACGCGGGCCGCGGCCGCCGCGGTGACCACGGTCTGGGCGCCGCGGACGTTGTGGGTGCGGCGCTCGCGCGGGTCCACGTCCGGGGACCGCTCGAGGTCCAGGTTGACGATCACGTCGACGTCGGAGAGCCGGCCGGAGAGCAGCGGGTCCCTGATGTCGACGACACGCCAGGTGACCCCGGGCACGTCGCCACGGTGCCCGTCGATGGCGACGATCTTGCGGATCTCTTCCCGTTCGGCGAGCCGGGCGGCCAGCAGCCGCCCCGCGCCGGAGGCCGCGCCGGTGACGGCGACGACCGGGCCCTTGCTACGCCGAGGGCGAACCTTGCCCGTTGCCACGGAGGTGCCCCCTTCCTTGAGTACGCGACCTTGCCGGGACCGGCTAACGTTGCGGATATGAGCCCATCATGCATCCCAGGGGCAAACCGATGAGTGACACTCCGTTCGGCTTCAACCGTCCCGGGGGCGGCGACGACGACGACCGGCCCCAGGATCCGTTCAAGGGCATGGGCGGCGACATGGCCCAGTTCGCCGACATGCTGCACCGGTTCGCGGACATGATCGGTGCGCAGGGCGCGGGCGGTGAGGGCGGCGGCCCGCTCAACTGGGACCTGGCCAAGAACATCGCCCGGCACACGGTGGTGGAGCAGGGCGACCCGTCGGTCGTGGACACCGAGCGGCGCCAGGTCGAGGAGGCGCTGCGCCTGGCGGAGCTGTGGCTCGACGAGCGGACGACGCTGCCCGCCGGGATCCGCACGCCGCAGGCGTGGAGCCGGTCGGAGTGGATCGAGCAGACGCTCCCGGTGTGGGCGAAGGTGTGCGACCCGATCGCGGCCCGGATGGTCGACTCGATGGGCGGTGCCCTCGGCGGCGGCGAGATCCCGGCCGACGTGCAGGCGATGGCGGGCCCGCTGATCGGGATGGTCAAGCAGATGGCCGGGGCGATGGTCGGCGGGCAGGCCGGGCAGGCGCTCGGCGCGCTGGCCCGCGAGGTGACCGGCTCCGCCGACGTGGGTCTGCCGCTCGCGCCGGACGGCGTCGGCGCGCTGCTGCCCGCGGGCGTCGAGGCGTTCGGTGCGGGCCTGGAGGTCTCCTCCGACGAGGTCCGGCTCTACCTGGCGCTGCGGGAGGCCGCGCACCAGCGGCTGTTCGCGCACGTGCCGTGGCTGCGCTCGCACCTGCTGGGCGCGGTCGAGGAGTACGCGCGCGGCATCACCGTCGACCTGTCGGGCATCGAGCAGGCCGTGCAGGGGCTCGACCTGAGCAACCCGGAGGCGCTCCAGGAGGCGCTCGGCGGGGAGATCCAGCTCCAGCCCGAGGAGACGCCGCGGCAGAAGGCGGCGCTGGCCCGGCTGGAGACGACGCTCGCGCTGGTCGAGGGCTGGGTCGACACCGTGGTGAACGAGGCCGCCGAGGGCCGGCTGCCCGGCTCGGTGAAGCTGGCGGAGGCGGTGCGGCGGCGCCGCGCGACGGGCGGCCCGGCGGAGCGGACGTTCGCGACGCTCGTCGGCCTGGAGCTGCGTCCGCGCCGGCTGCGGGAGGCGGCGGCGCTGTGGCGGTCGCTGACCGAGGCGCGCGGCACCCAGGGCCGGGACGCGATCTGGGACCACCCCGACCTGCTGCCGACCTCGGACGACCTCGACGACCCGGACGGCTTCGTCCACGGCCGCGACGAGATCGAGGGCCTGTCCGACATCGACCTGTCCAAGCTCGCCAAGGGGCTGGACGAGGACGAGAAGCCGGACGAGAAGCCGGACGAGAAGGACTCCGGCGAAGCGACCGACGCCGGGGAGGCCGAGAAGGGCCCGGACGGCGAGGAGCCCGGCGGCGATCCCGGCGGGGACCGCGGGCCCGACGGTGAAGGGCCGCGCGCATGAGCCGGGCGCGCCCGTCGCGGGTGAACGGCTGCATGTACGAGCCCGGCTCGTCCACGAGCGCGATCCGGAGGCGGATCGCGCGGGCGAGCCTGTGCTGGCAGCGCCCGCTCGACCAGGAGAGGCGGCGCCGCCGTCCCGACAACTCGCGCTACCCCCGCGTCGGCCGCACATGAGGAGGTCGCCGCGCAAGGGCCGCGGGCGCCCCGGCGCCCGGCACGACGACGGGCCGCCACGGGCGGGCGGCCGGTCGCCCGGCGGAGCGCAGGACATGGGCACCGCGAGCCGCGGGCCCGAGGCCGAGCCGCCCACCCACGCCTTCGAGCCCGACGCGGGCGCCGTCCGCCTCACGCCCGAGACGGCGGCGCCGGACAGGACATCCCCGGGGGCGCGGCCGCTGGGCACGCGGTCGCTGACGCCCGGGTTCCTGTACGGGGACGCCGTGCGCGTCCTGTCTGCCTGGCAGGCGCCCGATCCCGGGCAGGACGGGCTGCGCCTGGAGTTCCTCCGCCATCTGGAGGTGCACCCGGCCGACGGCATGTGGCGCGAGTGCGCGGACGGGCACATCACCGCCAGCACCGCCGTGCTCGACGCGTCCCGTACCCGGGTCCTGCTGACGCTGCATTCGAAGGTCAAGGCGTGGCTCCAGCTGGGCGGGCACTGCGAGCCGGGTGATCTCACGCTCGCGGGCGCGGCGCTCCGGGAGGCGACGGAGGAGTCGGGCATCGCGGGCCTGCGGCTGGTGCCCGAGCCCCTCCAGCTCGACCGGCACGAGGTCCGCTGCCATCCGCAGGGCACCTGGCATCTGGACGTGCAGTACGTCGCGGTCGCTCCGGAGGGCGCCCGGCACGCGGTGTCGGACGAGTCGGACGATCTCCGCTGGTTCCCGGTCGACGATCTTCCGGAG
The DNA here is from genome assembly GCF_040649235.1 of Spirillospora sp. NPDC049024. Taxonomy (NCBI): domain Bacteria; kingdom Bacillati; phylum Actinomycetota; class Actinomycetes; order Streptosporangiales; family Thermomonosporaceae; genus Spirillospora; species Spirillospora sp. NPDC049024. The sequence continues at coordinate 124,378 of NZ_JBEZFD010000013.1, read as the reverse complement.
TCGGCCGACGCGGCGGTCCGGCGGCTGGTGGCGCGGGCGGTCGACGCGAGCGTGTGACGCCCCGCGGGCTGCCCGGCCCCGAGCCGTCAGCGGGCGAGCGGGTGGCCTTCGAGCAGGGCGCGGGTGTTCTCCCAGCCTTCCAGGCCGGGGTCGAGGAACCGCAGGTCGTCCGGGGTGCGCAGGCGGTGCCAGCCGGGGCCCTGCGGCACGAGCCCGGGGCGCGGCGCGGCGGCGCGGAGCCGGGCGAGGGCGTCCGGGGTGTCGAGATCGGTTTCGCGCAGGGCGGCGGCGAGCCAGCCGGGCAGCGGGAGGCGGGCGGCGAGGGCGACCAGGCCGTTACCGCGGGCGGCGGCGCCTTCGGCCTGGCAGGCGGCGGCCGGGGCGGTGCCGAGGGCGCGGAAGAGCTTGCCGATCAGCAGCGGCGGCAGGTCGGGCGCGTCCGGGGCGATCAGCGCGGCGGTGCCGGCGCCGAGGGCGTGCAGGGCCGCGAACGCGCCGGCGAGGGTGGGTTCCCGGACGATCGGCGTGCCGGGCCAGGTGACGGCCTCGGCGTCCGGCTGGTCGGGCGGGTCCAGGACGAGCGCGGGCGTGACCAGTTCGAGTCCGGCGACGACCTCGTAGGTGTCCTCGAGCAGCGCGAGCCGGTACTCCTCCGGGTCGAGGCCGGGCGGCGCGGCCGGGGAGCGGGGCGGCCACGCGAGCACGGCGGCGCAGCGCGCCTGGCCTTCGGGCCCCGGCTCCGGGGCGTCGGTCACCCGGTCGGTCACCCGGCGGCCTCGTGCGGGTACTCCCCGCCGCGGTGCAGGCCGTCGCCGTGGTGGATGTCCGCGACGTCGTCGGGCGCGTCCGCTTCGAGCGGCAGGTGCGCGGCGGCCGCGACGCCCTCCAGGTAGCCGCGGGCGCGGTCGGCCTTCGGGTAGTTGCCGACCAGCTCCCAGAAGTCGGCGCCGTGCCCGGGGATGAGCAGGTGCGCCAGCTCGTGGACGAGGACGTAGTCGACGACCCAGCCGGGCATGCCGCGCAGCCGCGTGGACAGCCGGATCGTGCCGTCGTCGGGAGTGCACGACCCCCAGCGGGTGCGCTGGTTGGCGACCCAGCGGACGCTGACCGGGTCGGCGCGGCCGGACAGGTAGCGGCGCGAGAGCTCGCGGGCGCGGCACTCGAGGTCGGCGTCGGAGGGCCGCCGCCGGCGCTCCCTCTCCTCGAGCCGTTCCAGGATGGTCGCGATCCACTGTTCCTCTTCGGCCTTGGTCAGCCTGGACGGAACCATCACCACCACCTTGTCGCCTTCACGGTAGGCGGACACGGTGCGCCTGCGCCTCGGGCTGCGGCGGACCTCAACGTTAGGGGGCACGGTCAGAACCGTACTCGAATTTTTGCGAAATCCACAGGGGGTGTTTGACGTTACCGCAGGTCAACCCCTACGTTTTGAAGGGTTCTTCCACGCTTTCACCAATCCGCGCGGATGGGCCCGGCGGTGCGCCCGCGCACTTTACTCGCCGGTGAATTGCGGGCTGCGCTTCTCGCGCTGCGCGGCGATCCCCTCCCGCATGTCCCGGGACGCCATCGTCACCGGCTGGGCGAGGGACTCCCAGCGCAGCGCCGACTCCATGTCGGGGTGGCCGCCGTTCGCCAGGGCGACCTTGGTGAGCCGGGTCGCGATCGGCGCCTGCGCGGCGATCCGGGCGGCGACGGCGAGGGACTCCTCCAGCACGTCCGGACCCGGCACCGCCCGGTTGACCAGGCCGTTCTCGGCGGCCTCGGCGCCGGTGAGGACGCGTCCGGCCAGCAGCATCTCGCGGGCCAGCGGCAGCCCGGCGACCTCGGGGAACAGCCAGGTCGCGGCCATTCCCGGGTGCAGGCCGAGCGCGGTGAACGGGGCGAGCAGCTTGGCGTCCCGCGCCGCGTACCGCAGGTCGCAGGCCAGCGCGAGGCAGAGGCCGGCGCCGACCGCGTGCCCGTTGACCGCGGCGATCGTCGGCACCTCCAGGTCCCGGATCGACAGCCACGTCCGGTAGAACTCCAGCATCCGGTCGCGCAGCGGCGGGACCGCCACGTCGCCGGCGTCGGCCAGCCAGGACAGCTCGCCGCCGGAGCTGAACGCGGTGCCCGCGCCGGTCACGACGACGCAGCGCAGCGCCGCGTCGCCGCGCAGGTCCTCGATCGCGCGCTTCCACGCGGCGGTGAGGCCGTCCGCCATCGCGTTGCGGCGGCCGGGGTCGTTGAGGGTGAGGACGGCGACCCCGTCGGGACGGCGGTCGATCAGCAGCACGTCGGCAGGCTCCGCGGACATGTCCGGCACCGTACCGCGCCCGCCGCGCGGCCGTCCGACCGCCCCCTCCGCCGCGTGAGAAAGCGCACACTTACGGAGTTCGCGCAGGTCAGCACGGTGTGCCGGTTCCGGCATCGGGGAGAGTTCGGCAGGGTTGTGGCGTGAACGACAGTCGATCACCGACAATGGGCGGCGTGAGCGATCTCCCCCGCCGCGCGGTGACGCGGTCAGCAAAGCTGGCGTCCCTCCCCATCGGCTTCGCGGGACGCACCGCCCTCGGCATGGGAAAGCGGACCTTCGGCCGCCCGGCCGAGGCGGTCGCGCTGGAGATCCAGGCCCGGACCGCCGAGCAGCTGTTCAAGGTGCTCGGCGAGCTCAAGGGCGGCGCGATGAAGCTCGGCCAGATGCTGTCGATCTTCGAGGCGGCGCTGCCGCCGGAGATCGCCGGCCCGTACCGGGCCACCCTGACCAAGCTGCAGGAGGCCGCTCCCCCGCTGCCGGTGTCGACCGTCCACAAGGTGCTGGAGGAGTTCCTCGGCGAGGACTGGCGGGACTACTTCGAGTCGTTCGACGACCGGCCGGCGGCCGCCGCGTCGATCGGCCAGGTCCACCGCGCGGTCTGGCACGACGGCCGGGCCGTCGCGGTCAAGGTGCAGTACCCGGGCGCGGGCAAGGCGCTGATCAGCGACTTCAACCAGCTCGCCCGGCTCGGCCGGCTGTTCGGGGTCCTGATGCCGGGCCTGGACGTCAAGTCGATGCTGGCCGAGCTGAAGGAGCGGGTGGTCGAGGAGCTCGACTACACCATCGAGGCCGAGTCGCAGGCGCGGTTCCGCGAGGCCTACCTGGACGACCCCGACTTCTACATCCCCGAGGTCATCGCGCAGTCCGGGAACATCCTGATCACCGAGTGGATGGACGGCACCGCGCTCTCGAAGATCATCAGCGAGGGCGACCAGGAGACCCGCGACCACGCGGCGCTGCTGTACTGCCGGTTCCTGCTGTCGGGGCCGAAGCGGTCGGGGATGCTGCACGGCGACCCGCACCCCGGCAACTTCCGGCTGCTGGCCGACGGCCGGCTCGGCGTCCTGGACTTCGGCGCCGTCGACCGCATCCCCGGCGGGTTCCAGAAGCGGCTCGGGCTGCTGCTGCGGATCGGCACGATGGCCGACATCGACGAGGTCGAGGAGGCCCTGCGCCGGGAGGACTTCATCCGCGAGGGCGTGGAGATCGACGCCGAGTCGCTGCAGGCGTTCCTCGCGCCGATCACCGAGCCGTTCGTCACCGAGACGTTCAAGTTCAACCGCGAGTGGCTGCGCGACATGGCCGCCCGGGTCACCGACCTGCGGCCCTCCAACGTCGTCCGGCAGCTGAACCTGCCGCCCGAGTACGTGATCATCCACCGGGTGCTGTCGGCGGGCACCGGCGTGCTGTGCCAGCTGGAGTGCGAGATCCCGGCCCGCGCCGAGTCGCTGAAGTGGGTGCCCGGCTTCGCCGACGACGCGGACGGCGAACTGGTCACCGGCTGACACCGCTCCAGGAGAAGCTCGGGGGCCCCGCGCACTGATGAGGTGCGCGGGGCCCCGCTGTTCGCGCGTCCGGTGAGTGGGCCACCGGACGCGCTCCACGCGCCCGCCGGGAGGCGTGCCGTCCGCCAAACCATCCAAGAAAGAACGGACGCCGGCCTGCTACCGGCGGGCCCTTCGTCTGTCTGCGCCGCGCCTTCGCGCCGCGTCTTTCGGGTCGTGTCGTGATCCTCTCGGGTCAGGACCCGGCCGGGGTCGTGGTCCGGCCGGGTCCTGGTCCGATCGGGTCGTCCGTCAGTGCCGCGGCTGCGGCGCGTGCGTGTACGTCCCGCCGGCCCCGGTGGGCGCGAGCAGGACGCGGCTCACCCGCGACGCCCTGGTCCGCGCCTCGCGGCGGGCACGCCGGAGCGCGAGCACGCGGGCGGCGAGCTCGTCGGGGACGGTCGCGGGTATTCGCTCACGGGACAGGTCCTGGCTGAGCAACGTCATTTCGCTGAGCATCGTCATCTCGTTCTCCCCTGCCGCCCGGAGGCGCGGTCCCCTCGCGGGGGCCGCGCCTCCGGGGTCGAATCGGCCGATCAGCGGCGTGGCGGGCATCGGTGCCTCACACCGCGACTTCGTCGGGCCGCGGGTGCTTGCGCGGGCGGCCACGGGGCCGCTTGCGCGGAACGATCACACCGCGGACGAACAGCTCGCCGCCCCAGACGCCCCAGGGCTCCTTGCGCTCGAGCGCCCCGGCGAGGCACTCCTTGCGGAGCGGGCACTCCAGGCACAGCGCCTTGGCGAGCTCGACGTCGGCGGGAGCCTCGGCGAAGAACAGCTCCGGGTCGGTCCGGCACGGAAGCGTGAGGTCCTCCTCGCTCACTGCGAGAGCCCCCTGCATCACAGTCACCCTTGTTCCTCTCGTTGGATCTCAACGGGTGTGTCGGTGGGTCTGGACAAAGAAGAAGGCCGCGGATCCGGTGTCTGGATCCGCGGCCTGGGGGCTTGCCGGTCTTCGTGCTAGACCGGTCGTCGCCTCCAGGGGTACGGACCCGACACGCCACCCGTGAAGGTGACGCCCACGTGGGCCGTGGCCGGAGCCGGAGCGCTCATGTCCTCGAGAAGGTGTTCGAAGACACTGCGGCCCTGGTCGTCCTGGATTCGCTGCTCGAAGCGCAGATCGCACAGATTCGTGCCGCGCAGCCCTCGCAGGTCGCGCAGCCCGCGCAGGTCGCGCCACTGCATGCCGCGCTCACGCTGTCGCATGACGGACGCCTCGACGACGGACGCCTCGAGATACGCGGCGGACTCGCCGGGCTTCGAGAGACGGGTCATCGGGGCGCGGGAGGCGCCGGAGCAGGCCGCGGTCCAGGACGACGCGGATTTGATCAACGTGTTGCTCACCGGACTGCACACCACCTCTCTGGCTCCTCGGGCCGGCTCCGGCGGATCCAAGATCCACACCGGTCGGCCGGTTGATTGCTCGCATCGAGCGTACGGGGATCGCGCCGAATCAAGCAAGATATTTTTGACCTGCGGTTTCGTGGGGGAATTCACCCGCGTTCCGCAGAACTCCACGCGCCTCGCGAGCGTCGAAACTCCCGGGAGCCGCGTACGGAACGATCATCTCACGAACGGTCGGCCGGGCGCTCGCGCACGGCGTCGGAGACCCGGACCAGCCCCTCCTGCATGACGGACACGACCAGCTCGCCCTCGCGGGTGAACACCTGGCCGCGGGCGAGCCCGCGGGCGCCGCCGGCGAACGGGGTGTCCTGGTAGTACAGCAGCCACTCGTCGGCGCGGAACGGCCGGTGGAACCACATCGCGTGGTCGAGGCTGGCGCCCATCGTCCGCTTGTCGCCCCAGGCCAGCCCGTGGTTGAGCAGGACGGTGTCGAGCAGCGTCATGTCCGAGGCGTAGGTCATGAGGCACACGTGCAGCAGCGGGTCGTGCGGCAGCTCGCCGTCCACTTTCAGCCACACCTTCGACTCCGGGGTGGCGAGGGAGGGGTCCTTGGCGGCCTCCCACGTCAGCGGCGTCGCGTGCCGGATGTCGAACGGGCGGCGGGTGACGAACTCGCGCGCCCCCACCTCGCCGAACAGCGGCGTGAGGCGGGTCAGGCCGTCCGGGAGCGTCTCCGGTGCGGGGGCCTCGGGCATCGGGGCCTGGTGGGTCGGGCCGTCCTCGACGATCTGGAACGACGCCGACAGCGTGAAGATCGCCTTGCCGTGCTGGACGGCGGTGACACGGCGGGTGGTGAAGGACCGCCCGTCGCGGACCCGGTCGACGGTATAGACGAGCGGGACGAGCGGATCGCCGGGACGGATGAAGTAGGCGTGCAGCGAGTGCACGGGCCGGTTCGCGGGGACGGTGCGCCCGGCGGCGACGAGCGCCTGCCCCGCCACCTGCCCGCCGAAGACGCGCTGCCGCCGCTCCTCGGGGCTGCGGCCGCGGAAGATGTCGTTCTCGATCTGCTCCAGGTCGAGCAGGTCCAGCAGTTCCTTCAGCGATTCCTTCACGGTGGCCAGTGTTCCCTATGGCCTTGAGTGAGCTGGCTCTCACCCTTGGTGTCAGTGCCCGCAGAGGCCGAGGACGGCGTCGCCGTACCGGTCGAGCTTCACCTTGCCGACGCCCGGGATGCGGGCCAGGTCCTCCAGCGACTCGGGGGCGTGCTCGGCGATCGCCTGGAGCGTCGCGTCGGTGAACACCACGTACGCGGGCACCTTCTGCTCGGCGGACACCTGGGCGCGCCACTCCTTGAGCGCGAGGAGGAGCTCCTCGTTCAGCTCGGAGGGGCAGTCCTCGCAGCGGCCGAGCTTGCGCTCGACGGCGGCGGTCAGCGGGCGGCCGCACACCCGGCAGGGCTGCGGCCCCTTGGCGGGGCGCCGCTTCGACCGCTCGACGCGGGCGGGCGTGTGCGTGGTGGTCTTGCCGGTCAGGCCGTCCAGGAAGCGGGACGGGCGGCGCGCCTGCGTCCCGCCGGGCGACCGCGCCAGCGCCCACGACAGGTTCAGGTGCACGCGCGCCCGCGTCACGCCGACGTACAGGAGGCGGCGCTCCTCCTCGATCTGCTCGGGCGTCTTGGCGTAGACGATGGGCAGCGTGCCCTCGGCCAGCCCGACGAGGAACACCGCGTCCCACTCCAGGCCCTTGGCGGCGTGCAGCGAGGCGAGCGTGACGCCCTCCAGCGGCGGCGCGTGCTGCGCGGCGGCGCGCTCCTCCAGCTCGGCGACGAAGTCGGGGAGGCCAGCCCTGGGGTTGTCGGCGGCCATGTCCTCGGCGAGCTGGGCCAGCGCGGCGAGGGACTCCCAGCGCGCGCGGGCCGCGCCCGCGCCCTCTGGGGGCCGGTCGGAGAACCCCGCCCCGCTCAGCACGTGCCGGACGGTCTGGATCAGGCCCATGCCGTCGGTCTCGGCGTCGGCGCCCGCCCGCGCCGCGCCGCGCAGCCGCACCACGGCCTCGCGCACCTCGGGCCGCTCGAAGAACCGCTCCGCGCCGCGCAGCACGTACGGGACGCCCACGGCCGCGAGCGCCGACTCGTAGGTCTCGGACTGGGCGTTGATCCGGAAGAGGATCGCGATCTCCCGCGCGGGGACGCCCTCCTCGATCAGCTTGCGGGCGCGCCGCGCGGCGTCGTCGGCCTCGGCGACCTCGTCGTCGTACTCGTTGAACACGGGCTCGGGCCCGTTCTCGCGCTGCGCGACCAGCTCCAGCTTGTGCCGCGCGCCCCGCGCCTGCCCGATCACCCCGTTCGCCAACCGGACGACCTGCGGCGTCGACCGGTAGTCGCGCACGAGCCTGACGACCTTGGCGTCCGGGTGCTCGCGGGTGAAGTCGAGCAGGTGGGACGGGGACGCGCCGGTGAAGGAGTAGATCGTCTGGTTGGGGTCGCCGACGACGCACAGGTCGTCGCGGTCGCCGACCCAGGCGTCGAGCAGCATCTTCTGCAGCGGGTTGACGTCCTGGAACTCGTCGACGACGAAGTACCGGTACTGCTCGCGGACCTGGTTGGCGACCTCGCGGTGCTCGGTGATGACGGCGGCGGTCAGCTCCAGCATGCCCTCGAAGTCGAGCAGGTTGCGCTCGCGCCTGAGCTGCTCGTACATCGCGTAGACGCGGGCCACGTCGACGACCTCGGCGGGCGGGCGGCGGCCCGCCTTCACGACTGCGCCCGGGTAATCCTCGGGGCGGTTCTGGGTGACCTTCGCCCATTCGATCTCGCTCGCGACGTCGCGCAGCTCCGTGCGGCCGAGGGAGAGCCGGCACGCCCGCGCCGCGTCCGCGACCAGCCCGATCTTCGAGTCGACGATCTTGGGCGCCTCGCCGCCGACGACGCGCGGCCAGAAGTAGCCGAGCTGCCGCAGCGCCGCCGCGTGGAACGTGCGGGCCTGCACGCCGGGCGCGCCGAGCTGCCGCAGCCGGCTGCGCAGCTCGCCCGCCGCGCGTGTGGTGAACGTCACGGCGAGCACCCGCTGCGGCGTCACCACGCCGGTGAGGGTGGCGTAGGCGATCCGGTGGGTGATCGCCCTGGTCTTGCCCGTCCCGGCGCCCGCGAGGACGCACACCGGGCCCTTCACCGCCTCGGCGACCGCCCGCTGCTCGGGGTCGAGCCCCTCCAGCACCGACTCAGCTGACATTCCCCCATACTCGCAGCCCGCCCCACCTGTATCAGCCATCTCCGCCGCCTGTGGACGACGCGGAATGCGAAGCGGTCACGTGATGTTCTTGCTAGGCATCAACCCCCGAGCGCAAGGAGACGCGGAACCGATGGCGACGCCGACGACCGACCGGGCCAAGGGCGCGGCCGGCCAGCTCACCATGTACACGACGTCCTGGTGCGGGTTCTGCCGGCGGCTGAAGAGCCAGCTGGCCCGCGACGGCATCCAGATGGTGGAGATCGACATCGAGCGCGACCCCGCGGCCGCCGAGTTCGTGATGAGCGTCAACGGCGGCAACCAGACGGTGCCGACGATCGTGTTCCCCGACGGCTCCGCCGCGACCAACCCCAGCGCAAAAGAGGTCAAGCGCCGCCTAGCGGAGCTTGCCTAGCGTTTTCTCCTCCTTCGGGCCTAAGGGCCGACCACCCCAGCCCGCACCGCATCCCCGCAACAACCTGGGGCCCCGCGATCGCGTCCGAAGGCAGATTCGAGCGAAGCAAGAACCTGATCGCGCAGCGAGCCGCAAGGCGAGCCGGAGCGATGCCAGCGATCGCCGCAGTGCCCGACGATGGAGGGCCGCCAGGCCCGAAGGAGGAGAGCACTGCAATAAGCACAGCAGGGCCGCCAGGCCCGAAGGAGGAGAGAAATGCCAGGCTAGAACGGCGGCATATGCGGGAGGTCGCCGCCGTACCAGCGCATGATGAGCTGGGCGGCGATCGACAGCGGGCCGGGCGCGACGATCTCGCCCGCGTCGATGGCGGCGCGCAGCTCGTCGCGGGTGTACCAGGCGGCGTCCAGGATCTCCTCCGGGTCGGGACGCAGCGGGAGGCCGCCGTCCGCCCGCGCGGTGAACCCGATCATGAGGCTCCGCGGCAGCGGCCACGGCTGGCTGCCGAGGTAGCGCACGTCGCGGACGGGCAGCCCGACCTCCTCCTGCACCTCCCGCGCGACGGCCTGTTCGAGGGACTCCCCCGGCTCGACGAACCCGGCGAGGATCGAGCGGCGGTCGGCCGGCCACTGCGGGCCGCGGGCCAGCAGGACGCGGTCGGCCTCGTCCGTCACCAGCATGATCACGGCGGGGTCGACGCGCGGGAAGTGCTCCGAGCCGTCCCTGGGGCAGACGCGCACGTGCCCGGCGGCGGCCGTGCGGGTCTCGGCGCCGCAGCGCGGGCAGTACCGGTGGGTGTCGTGCCAGTGCTCCAGGGCGACGGCGTGGGTGAGCAGGCCGGAGTCCCGGTCGCCGAGGAGGGCGCCGACGCGCCGGAGCCCGGCCGGCTGCGCCCCCTCGACGGCGGGCAGCGGGCCGGGCACCCCGAAGTAGGCGACGCCGTCGCCGTCGACGCCGAGGAGCCACCGCCCGCCGTCCGGCGCCTGCTCCGGCGGCACCAGGACGAGCGCGGGAGCGGGCTCGAAGACGACGAGCGCCCGCCCTTCGTGGACGACCAGGACGCGCGTCCTCGGGTCGGCCCACGCGGCGTCCAGCCAGGCCTCGTCGCGCCGGTTCAGCGCGACGCGGTCGAGCGTGCCGCGCGCGAGCGCCAGCCACTCCAGCGGGTCCTGCGAGATCTCCTGCCGAGCAGGCGGCGTCTCCAGCGGGGCGTCGGTCATCGTGCTCCTCTCCGCCGTGTTCAGCGCAGCGCGGTGGCGAGTTCTTCCCACAGGTACGCGGCGGCCTCGGCGCCCTTGAGCAGCAGCGGGATCTCGACCTTCTCGTTCGGGGCGTGGATGCGGTCGCCGTCCAGACCCACCGCGACGAAGACCAGCGGCGCGTCCAGGATGTCGGCGAGATCGGCCTCGGGGCCGCTGCCGCCCTCCCGGGTGAACAGGACGTCGGTCCCGAAGGCCCGCTCCATCGCGCGGCGGGCGGCCTTGACGCCGGGCGAGTCGATCGGGGAGAAGCAGGGCCGGACGCCGCCGTGCGGGGTGCGGACCTCGGCCTCGACGCCGGCCGGCGTCCGCTCGGCGACCCACTCCCTGAACTGCTCCTGGACCTTGCGGGGGTCCTGGCCGGCGGCGAGCCGGAACGAGATCTTGGCGTGCGCCTCGCGGGGGACGATCGTCTTGCCGCCCGGCCCGGTGTGCCCGCCCCACATGCCGTTGATCTCGGCGGTCGGCCGGGCCCAGACGCGTTCGAGGGTCGTGTAGCCCTTCTCGCCGTGGGCGGCGCGGCTGCTCCCGGCGGTGCGCAGCCACTCGGCCTCGTCGAACGGCAGCCGGGCGAACAGCTCCCGCTCCTCGTCGGTCAGCGGGACGACGTCGTCGTAGAAGCCGGGGAGGGTGACGCGGCCGTCGTCGTCGTGGAGGGCGGCGAGCAGCGAGGCCATCGCGTGGAGCGGGTTGGGGACGGCGCCGCCGAACGAGCCGGAGTGCAGGTCGCTCTCCGGGCCGCGCAGCGTGACCTCGGCCTCGGCGAGGCCGCGCATGCCGGTGCACATGGACGGCACGTCCGCCGACCACATCGTGGTGTCGCTGATGACGACGGCGTCGCAGGCGAGCCGGTCGCGGTGGGTGCGGAGCAGCTCGGCGAAGTGCGCCGAGCCGGACTCCTCCTCGCCCTCGACCAGCAGCTTGATCGTGACGGGCGGGGCCTGCCGCCCGGACGCGGCGAGCCCCGCGCGGATCCCGAGGGTGTGGAAGAAGACCTGGCCCTTGTCGTCGGACGCGCCGCGCCCGATGAGCCGGTCGCCCTTCTCCAGCGGCTTGAACGGCTCGGTCTCCCACTCCTCCAGCGGCTCGACCGGCTGGACGTCGTGGTGACCGTAGACGACGACCGAAGGAGCGCCGGGGTCTTCGGCGGGCCATTCGGCGAACACCGTGGGCAGGCCGGGGGTCTCCCAGACCTCGACGGTGGGGAAGCCCTGCCCGCGCAGGTACTCGGCGAGCCATCCGGCGGAGGTGCGCACGTCGTCGGCGTGGGCCGGGTCCCCGGAGATGGACGGGATCGCCAGCCACTCCTTGAGGTCGGCGAGGAACCGGTCGCGGTCCGCCTGGATGTAGGCGACTACGTCGTTCACCTGCATGCCCCTTCGCATGTCGTAATGTCGGGCCGAGCGTCCTGCGTCCGGGATCTCCGGACGTCCGGAACCTCGGGTTCCCCGATCCGGGGAACTCACAGTAAGGGATCCCCTTGCCTCGATCGCGGGAGTGGCCTTGATCCTCATCGACCCGCCGCTGTGGCCCGCGCGTGGCCGCGTGTGGTCGCACATGGTCAGCGACGTGTCGTACGACGAGCTGCACCTGTTCGCCGCCGATCTGGGCATGCCGCCGCGGGCGTTCGAGCGCGACCATTACGACGTCCCGTCCGAGCTCTACGAGGCGGCGCTGCTCCAGGGCGCCGAGGCGGTGAGCTGCCAGGAGCTGCTGCTGCGGCTGACGAAGGCGGGCCTGCGCCGCCGCAAGGCGTACCGGCCCCGGACGGCCGGCTCGGCGTCGTCGCCTGGCCAGGCGTTGTCGTCAGGCTAGGCGTTGAGGAGCAGGAGTTCGGTCCGCATGTTGTTGCGGGCGCGCTCCTCGAAGCGTTCGCGTGCGGCGGGCGTGTGGAACAGCCTGGGGAGCGCCAGGAGTCCGTTGAGGACCTCGGCCCGTCCCGCACGGAAGAACTCGTCGGGGACGAACGCGTACTCCTCGCGGACGGCGGCGGCGTAGGCGGCGTACTCCTCGGGCTCCGCGCCGAGGACGGCGAGGTCGGCGTCGCAGAGGACCTGCCCGTCGCGGTCGTCCTCCTCCGGCGCGTGCGCGGCGGTCAGCTCGACGAGCCGGACGACCTGCGCGACGACCGGCTCCGGGAGGTCGGTGTCGGCGAGCATGCGCGCGGCCAGGCGGGCGCTGCGCTCCTCGTTGTCGGCGCGCTCGGGGTCGTAGACGGCGTCGTGGAACCAGGCGGCGAGCCGGACGGCGTCGGGGTCCTCGGCGTGCCCGGCCAGCTCGTCCACGAGGTCGAGCACCGCGGCCAGGTGCGCGCGGGTGTGGTAGCGGCGGTGCGGCTCGCCGTAGCGCTGGTCGAGCTCGGCGCCGATGTGCCGGGTGTGGGGTCCGGCCAGCGCCACCCACCGGTCGACAAGTTCCATGGGGCCATCCTGGCGGATCGCGGGACGGGCCGGGACACGCGATGCCATCGTTCTTGCGTGCGGAGGGCACCCCGGCCACTATGGTGATCACTGCGAGTTAGGCAAGGCTTACCTCACTCACTGGAAAGGCCGGTCGTGGCCGCCTCTCTCTACCTGGTCGCCGGCAAGGCGACCGACTCGGTGACCCACGGGTTCCTGCCCGCCGCCGCGCGCCTGGGCCTCGACGTCACGCTCCTCACCGACCGTCCCGCCGCCCACGACGCCGGCGTCCCCGTTGTCGAGTGCGACGTCTCCGACTTCCGCGCCATCATCGCGAGCGTCGAGGACATCTCCGCACACGGCGGGGCTGAGCCGGCCGCCGTCTTCTCCAACAGCGACTTCCTCCAGGCGCCCGCCGCGCTGGCCGCCGCGTACTTCGGCCTGCCCGCCAAGGACTGGCGGGCCGCGACCCGGGCGAAGAACAAGGCGCTCATGCGGCGGCACCTGGCGTCCCTCGACCCGGTCTTCTCGGCGGACGCCGCGCGGGTCCCGGCGGACGCGCCGTACCCGCTCGTCCTCAAGCCGCGCGAGGGGGTGGCGAGCGAGGACGTCTTCCTCGTCCGCGACGCCGGGGAGCTCTCCGCACGGATCGGGGAGGTCAGGGCCCGGCGCGGCGATCCGCTGGTGGCCGAGGAGTACCTGCCCGGACGCCTCCACACGCTGGAGACGCTGGGCGACGGGCGCGAGTTGCGCGTGCTGGGGTCGTTCCGCACAACGCTCTCGCCGCCGCCGTTCTTCGTCGAGGAGCGCCTGGAGTGGGCGCCCCCGCCGCCGGAGGCGGCGCAGGTCGTGCGCCAGTTGGAGGCGCTGGGCGTCGGTTTCGGAGCGTGCCACACCGAGTTCGTCGTCCACGAGGGGCGTGCCCGCATCATCGAGGTCAACTACCGCCTGATCGGCGACCACTGCGACTTCCTGCTGGGCGACCTGCTGGGCGTCCCGCTCTTCAAGCAGATCCTCGACGTCCACCTGGGCGCGTCCTTGCCGGAACGGCGGGTGCCGCGTCCGCGCCATGCCGTCGCCGAGCCGGTCATCGCCGACCGCTGCGGCACGCTCACCGCTGCTCCCGGTCCCCTGCTGCTGGACGACGGTCCCGTGCGGCTCGCGTACCGTCCACAGCGGGCGGTGGGCGACACCGTCGACCTCACCCGCACCAACCGCGACTACCTGGGCACCGTCCGCGCCATCGGACCCGGGCCGGACGAGGTGGACGCCGCCCTGGCGCGGTTCCGGGCGGCCCACGAGTGGACGATCGCGTGACCGGCGACGACGCCGAAGGCACGCTCGCGGCCCGTGTCCTGGACGCGTTGCTGAGAGAGGACTACGCGGGCCTAAGGCGCTTCGTCCGTGGCCGCACGCTGGAGCTTCCGGGCCGGCCCGTGCGTCTCGTGCAAGCGCGTCCCGCCTTTCTCTCGGAACTCGTCGTGGACCCTGGGCAGGGCCTGCGGTTGAGCGACGTCTTCCATGCCGTCCGTGCGCTGGCCGACCCGCGTGACGACACGGCGGCCTTCGAGCGCGAGTGCCGTGAGGCCCTGGCGGCCGTCCGGCTGCACGACGACGCGCGTCCGGCCGTCCACCGGCGGCTTGGACGCCTCCCGGCCGAGCTGCGGACGGGCCCCGGCACGTTCTACGAGACGCTGGCGGCCTACAACGACCACCCCGTGCACCCGACCGGCCGGAGCCGCGCCGGGCTGTCCCTGGCCGAGCTGAGCCGCTACGCGCCCGAGTTCGCTCCGTCGTTCCCGCTGCGCTGGGCGGCCGTGCGGAACGCGACGCCGGCCGGGGAGCTCCCCGAGTGGTGGCCCACGTCGTCCGACGTGGGCCTGGAATCGGAAGGCGTGCTCTTTCCCGTCCATCCGCTGGCGGTGCGGCAAGTGCGCTCGCAGCCCGGCGCCCTGCTCGCGCCCGACCCTTACCTCCAGGTCGCCCCGACCCTTTCGATGCGGACGGTCGCGGCGGCCCCGCTCGCCCATCTGAAGATGCCGCTGCCGACGAGCACCCTCGGCCTCCGCAACCGGCGCACCATCATGCCCGGCACCCTCCCGGACGGCGCGCTCGTCGAGCGGATCCTGCGCCAGGTGCTTCTGCACGAGCCGGACCTTCCCGTCCTTCTCGCCGACGAGCAGACCTACGGCCATGCCGACGACCCACTCCTCGGCTATCTGGTGCGGCGATTCCCGCCGGAGGTGGCGCGCGCGCACGTCGTCCCCGTAGCGGCACTGCTCGCCGAGGCACCGGACGAGGGTTACGTCATCGAACGCTGGAACGTCGAGGCGCTCTTCGGCGCCTACCTGTCGGCGCTGCTCTCCTGGAACGTCACGCTGTTCCGGTACGGCATCGCGCTAGAGGCGCATCAGCAGAACGTGGCGCTCGTCTTGGACGAGTCCCCGCTCCGCCTCCTCGTCAAGGACAACGACGGCGCGCTCATCGACCCGTCCCGCCTCCGTGAGCGCGTGCCGCCCGCCCCCGGCACCGACCCCCGCGACCTGGCCGACCGCCGGATGACGACCTCCGACCCCGAGGCCCTCGCCCGCGTCTTCGTCACGATCACGCTGCACCTGTGCGCCGCGGCGCCCGCCCTCGGCCTGGCCGAGCGGGGCCTGCTGCCGTGGCGGACCGGGCGCCGGATGATCCGCGAGCGGCTGGACGAGGCGCTCGGGCCGGACGACGCGTTCCTGCGCTCCCGCACGCTCGACGCCGACTCGCTGCCCGGCAAGGCCATGGTCACCGCCGGGACCCTCGTCGACAAGGCGAGGACCGGCGCGGCCGACATCAACAAGCACTACGGCCCGCCGGGGCCGAACTACCTACGGGACACGACGTGCTGCTGACAGGACCGGCCGTCACGGCCGACGACGCCACCTCGACCGCGCTGCTCAACTGCCTGGTCCGGGAGGTGTGCGGCCCCGAGCAGCAGGTCTGGCCGGACGGCGGCCGGCTGGTGCTCCGGCTCCCCCGCGCGGGGGTCGAGCTTCGCGCGGGCCTGGCCCGCCCCCCGGCCGGGGCCGCCCCTCGCTTGGCGCCGCCCTACGAGGAGCGCCGCACGGACGAGTGGACACCGGCCCCCTGGGACAGGTTGGCGAACCTGGTCGCGGGCGAACTGGAGTTGGCGACCGGGCACCCGAACCCGGAGTTCCTCGCTCAGGTGGACGGCAGCCATGCCGCGCTCACCGCCATTCTCGCCGCGAGGGGCGAACCCTCTGGAGACCCCTACATCGACTCGGAGCAGTCCCTTGTGGCGGGGCATCGTTTCCACCCGTCTCCCAAGGCCCGGCAGGGTTCGCCGCAGGAGTGGCTCCCTTACGCGCCTGAGACGAGGGCTCGGTTCCGGCCGCTGTGGCTCGCCGTCCCGGAGCATCTCGTCGCCGAGGAGGGGGACGCGAGGGCCTTCGCGGCCCTGGAGGAGCACGGCCCCCCGGCTCCGCCCGGACGCCGGCTGCTTCCCGTCCATCCGTGGCAGTTCTCGTTGCTGGCGGACAACCCCGTCCTGCGGAAAGCCTTGGCGAGCGGCTCCCTGGTCAACCTCGGCCCCTCCGGACTGGAGGCGGTGCCCACGTCGTCCGTCCGTACCGCGTACCTGCCGGACGCCGACGTGTTCTGCAAGTTCAGCCTGGATGTGCGCATCACCAACTGCGTCCGGAAGAACGCCTGGTACGAGCTGACCGGGGCGATGACCCTGAACGAGCTACTGCCGCCCATCCTGGAGAAGCTGGACGCCGCGTTCCTCAGGGAGCCCGCCTACCGCAGCGTCGCCCTCCCCGACCGCCGCCTGTACGAGGGCCTGGGCGTGATCCTGCGCCAGGGCGTCGGCTCCCTTCCCGGGACGCCTCTCCTTGCAGGCGCTCTGACCGACCCCTGCAACGCCCTCCTCGCCGGGCTGCCCGCACTGTCGACCCCGGAGAGCGCCCAAGCCTGGTGGGACGCATACGTAGCCCGCGTGGCACCGCCCGTGCTGGGCGCCTATCTGGACCACGGCGTCGTCCTGGAACCACACCTGCAGAACGTCCTCGTCTGCGTCGACGACGACGGCATGCCCGTCCATTCCGTGTTCCGCGACATGGAAGGCACCAAACTGACCTCCGGCCAGTGGGACCTGGCGCATCTCCCCACCCGCGTGGCCGAGGCCCTCACCTACGCCCCCGACCAGGGTTGGAACCGTGTCGTCTACTGCCTCCTCGTCAACCACCTGACCGAGATAGCCGCCGCAGTGGCCGACCTCCACCCGTCCTTGGAGGAGACGCTCTGGCGCACGGCGCGCAAGTACTTCGCCGACCACGACCGCCACCCGCAGGTGAGAGCCCTGCTGGCCGGTGTCCCGCTTCCCGCCAAGGCGAACCTCCGCACCCGCTGGTCCCGGACGGCCGACCGCGGCGCCGCCTACGTCCCCGTCCCCAACCCGCTCGCCGCGCCCCGACCGCTGTGAACGAGTTCGCGCTGGCCCTCGACCGGTACCCGGCCTACGTCTACGACCTGCCCGGCCTCGAAGCCCACGTTCGCGGCATCCGCGCCGCGCTGCCCGGCACGGAGATCTTCTACGCCGCCAAAGCCAACCCGGACGCCGAGATCCTCCGCACTGTCGCGCCCCACATCGACGGCGTGGAGGTGTCGTCCGGCGGCGAACTCGCGCATGTCCGGGAGACGCTCCCCGGCAAGCCCGCGGCGTTCGGCGGGCCAGGGAAGACGGACGACGAACTGGCCTTGTCGCGCACGCTCAACGCCGAACGGATCCACGTGGAGAGCCCGAACGAACTGGCCCGCCTCGCAGCCCTCGGCCCGGCCGACATCCTTCTCCGCGCGAATCTGCCCCTGCACGTGCCGAACGCCGCCCTCACCATGAGCGGCCCTTTCGGAATGGACGAGGACGCCCTCGACCATTGCGCCCGCCTCTTGGCCTCATATCCGCACGTCACCCTGCGGGGTATCCACGCCCACCTGGCATCCGGCCTGGACGCGCCGGTCATGCTCGACCTGGCCCACCGGATAGCGGAACGGGCGATCCCCTGGCTGCGTGCCCGAGGAGTGGACGAACCCGAACTGAACGTGGGCGGCGGAATGGCGGTGGACTACACGTCCCCGGAAACCCGCTTCGACTGGCACACCTACGGGACGGGCCTAAGCGGCATCCCCGCGAAAGTCCGCATAGAGCCCGGCCGGGCGATGACCGCCTACCACGGCTGGTACGTCACCGACGTCCTGGACGTGAAGACGACGCGAGGCGAGACCTACGTCGTCCTCAGAGGCGGCACCCACCATCTGAGGACGCCCGTGACAAAGGGCCACGACCAGCCGTTCAGGGTTCTGACCGCGAACGGCCCGGAGCGCCCGGCGACCCTGGTGGGCCAGCTCTGCACCCCGAAGGACGTCTTCGCGCGCGACGCCCTCGTCCCGCCCCTGGCCCCGGGCGACGTCATCGCCTTCACCATGGCCGGGGCCTACGCCTGGAACATCTCCCACCACGACTTCCTCATGCACCCGAAGCCGGCCTTCCACTACAGGCGCTGACCGTCAGCTGCGGGGGCTCCCGTACCAGCGCCAGGACGTGACGCGCGGGCGCCCGGGGAGGTCGCCGCGTCCGGTGGCCCAAAGGAGGGTCGCCCAGGGGTCGGTTTCCTGCGGTGCGCCGGGGAAGAGGCGTCCCAGCACGCGGGCGCACAGGTCGGCGGGCGGCTCCCACGGCAGCCCCAGCCCGTCCGCCAGGTCGTACATGTGGACGAGGGTCTCCACGATCCCCATGGCGGCGAACCCCTCGGCGTCCGACGCACCGAAGACATGGTGCGCGCGGACGTCCGGGGCCGTGCAGCGGACCACGGCGGACAGCATCCCGCCGCACGCGTCGAGCACCTGGAGCAGCCCCGCGGGCCCGGCGTCCCGGTCCGCGTGGATCGCGTTCGCCGGTCCCCCGGAGCGCTTGCTCTCCCACACGAACGGCACCTCGCCGTCCGTCGGCGGCGTCCTCGGCGCGAGCTGGGCGGCGTAGGCGAACAGGTCGTCGCTGAGGTGCTCGACGGTCTCCCAGCAGGTCCATTCGAGCGACCCGGCCTTCGCGTCCCAGGCCTCCGGGGGAGCCTCGCGCAGCGCGGCGATGGCCAGCCGGACGGCGAGGTCGAGATCGTCTGCGGTCACGGGGGCGGTCGGATGCGGCATGGCCCCGACGCTACTGGACGATCCCGGCCCGCCGATCAGCCGCCCATCAGGGCGGCGGTCCCGCTGACGCTGATCCCGGTGTCGCCGGAGGGGACGTCCACGAGCAGCCGGCTGGGACGGCCCATGTCCTCGCCCTGGCGGATCGTGATCTGGGCAGGCGGGGCGACGAGGCCCAGCGACCGCAGGTAGCCGCCGAACGCCGCCGCGGCGGCGCCGGTCGCCGGGTCCTCCACCACGCCGCCCGGCGGGAACGGGTCGCGGGCGTGGAAGACGGTCTCGCCCTCCCGCCAGACGAGGTGGACGGTCGTCCAGTCGCGGCGCGCCATGAGCTCGCCGAGCGCGTCCATGTCGTAGTCGAGGTCGGCGAGGCGTGCGCGCGTGGCCGCGGCGAGGACCAGATGGTCGTTGCCCGCGTTCGCGATGCGCGGCGGCAGCGCCGGGTCGAGCTGCGCGGCCTCCCAGCCCAGCGCGTCCAGCGCCGCGGCGAGGTCGGCCTCCGCGACGTCCCGGACGGTGGGCGGGACGCTCGTGAGGGTGGCGAGGACGCGGCCGCCGGCCTCCCTCGTCTCGACCCCGACCTCCCCGGCCATGGTGTCCAGCCGCAGGCTCCCGGTCCCCCGGCGCTCGGCCAGCGCGACGGCGGTCGCGATCGTCGCATGCCCGCAGAAGGCGACCTCGGCCAGCGGGCTGAAGTAGCGGATCCGGAACCGCTCGGGCGCGCCACCCTCGTCCACGAGGAAGGCCGTCTCGGAGAACCCGATCTCGGCGGCGATCTCCTGCATGCTCGCCTCGTCCAGGCCCCGCGCGTCCAGGACGACGCCGGCCGGGTTGCCGCCCTCGCCGTCCACGTCGAAGGCGGTGTAGCGGAGTGCTTGTGCGATGTCGCTCATGGGACCAGTCTGCGCGCACCGGTAGCATCGCGTCCAACGATGGTTATTGATGGGATGCATCGGGATACTCGATGGACACTCGCCTCCTCACCACCTTCCTGGCGGTCCTGCGCACAGGCGGGATGACCGCCGCCGCGGCGGAGCTCGGCTTCGTGCAGTCCACGGTCACCGCGCACGTCCAGGCGCTGGAGCGCATCGCCGGGACGCCGCTGCTCGACCGCCGCCCCGGCGGCGTCTCCCCCACCCTCGCCGGTTCGCTGCTCGCCGAGCGCGCCCGGAGCATCCTCGACCTCCAGGAGCGGATGCTCGCCGAGGTCACCGCCGCCGCAACCGAGCCCTCCGGCCCGGTGCGGCTCCAGGCGCCGGAGTCGGTGTGCGCGTACTGGCTCGCGCCCGTCCTGCCCGGGCTGCGGGAGGCCCTCCCGGACGTGAGCGTGTCGCTGTCCCCCGCCGACACGCGGACCGCGCTGGCCGCGCTCGCCGACCGCCGCGCCGACCTGGCCCTCGTCCTCGAACCGTCGCCCGACCCGTCCGGCGTCGAGCTGGTCGATCTGGGCGTCCAGCCCCTGTCGCTCGTCGCGGCGCCGGCCGCGCCCCTCCCCCGGGACCGTCCGCTCACCCCGGCGGAGCTCGCCGAGGCCGGGGTGATCCTGCTGGAGGAAGGCTGCTCCTACAGCGACGAGATCGCCGCTGTCGCCGCCACCGCCGACCCCGCGGCGAACCCGCCCCGGTTCGGGGGCATCGAGACGGCGAAGCGCTGCGTCGCCGCCGGCCTCGGCGTGGCGCTGCTGCCCGCGGTCACGGTCGCCGGCGAGCTCGCCGCGGGCGCGCTCACCGAACTGCGCCCGCCCGCCGGCCTGTCCCGGCAGCGCCTCTGGCTCGCCGAGCCGGCGTCCCGCTGGCGCTCCCCCGCCGTCGACGCCGTTCGCACCGCCCTGATCGGATCGATCGCCGGCGGCACCGCGCGCTCGTAGTCCCGGCCCGGCGGGACGCGGCTCAGCGTCCGGTCTTCGCGCGCTCGTAGTGCCGGGCGGCCTTGGCCCGGTTGCCGCAGACGGCCATGGAGCACCAGCGCCGGGTGCCGTTCTTGGTCGTGTCGTGGAAGTGCAGCACGCAGTTGGGGTGCGCGCAGGGCTTGATCCGGTCGGGGCTGTCGGCCATGAGGCGCAGGTAGTCGGCGGCGGCCAGCCAGGACGGCAG
Source organism: Spirillospora sp. NPDC049024 (assembly GCF_040649235.1). Taxonomy (NCBI): domain Bacteria; kingdom Bacillati; phylum Actinomycetota; class Actinomycetes; order Streptosporangiales; family Thermomonosporaceae; genus Spirillospora; species Spirillospora sp. NPDC049024. The sequence goes on along the minus strand of NZ_JBEZFD010000013.1, from coordinate 103,606 downwards.
CCACGCGGGGTCGTCAGTGCGCGCACGGTTCCGCGGGCCGCCGAGCCCGAGCCTGAGGTGCAGCGCGCCGCGTTCCAGGACCCCGTTGAGCGCGTCGACCGACTGCGCGGACGGCTCCTCGTCCACGAGCGCCAGAAGGATCTCGCGGGTCCGCACGGTGGCGTCGAGCGTCGCCCGGTCGGCCGTCGCGCGCTCGTCCAGGCCCGCCGAACGCAGCCAGACGGCCAGGCCGTCGGTCGAGTCGAGCAGGTCGTGGCGGACGCCGTCGTCGATCCACCGGGTGTTGAGCAGGTCCAGGAACAGCGGCTCCCCGACCAGCGGACGGGGGTCCGCTGCGTCCCGCTGCGGAGGTCGTTCTTCCGGCTGCACACCGCGATTCTACCCGGCTATCGAGACTTAGCCGGTTGACGCGCTCTCTCTAACCACTTATCTTCAGATAGCTAGTTAGATCAACGCCGGGCACGACGGCCCGGGATAGTGAGGTGTGGCATGGAGACGGTCGCCATCAAGGCCCTGCAGACGGGGCACGTGGGGCTGAACGTGACCGACCTGGACCGGTCGGTGCCCTTCTACCAGCGCGTCTTCGGGTTCGAGGTACAGGCCGAAGGCAAGGAGGCCGACCGCCGCTGGGCCTTCCTCGGCCGCGACGGGCGGCTCGTGCTGACCCTGTGGCAGCAGAGCGACTCCGCCTTCGCGCCCCGATCGGCGGGCCTGCACCACCTGTCGTTCCAGGTCGAGTCGATCGACGAGGTGAAGGCCGCCGAGCGGGTGCTCCGCGAACTGGACGCCGAACTGGTCCACGACGGCGTCGTCCCGCACGGCGAGGGCGTCTCCTCCGGCGGGATCTTCTTCACCGACCCCGACGGGACCCGTCTGGAGATCTACGCGCCGACCGGCGCCGACACCGCCCCCGCACCCAGCGGAGCGGCCCCCACCTGCGGATTCTTCTAACCCCACCGGTCCATCGAAAGGAGGCCGCTGTGGCGGCCGACGTCTACCACCAAGGCGAACGAGCCGCCCAGCGGCGCGCCGGTCTGCTCGACCAGGGCGCGTTCTCCGCCCGCGCCGTCCGCGCCGAGATACCCGAGGTGGCGCGCAAGTTCCTGCTCGCGCAGCCGATGCTCGTCCTCGGCGCCGCGGACGGCCAGGGGCGGATGTGGGCCACCGTGCTCACCGGCCGGCCCGGCTTCCTGCGCGCCGAGGACGACCGCACTCTCACGATCGACGCCCGCCCCGCGCCGGACGACCCGCTGCACGACCGGCTCACCGGGCTCGCCCAGGTCGGCATGCTGGCCATCGAACCGGGCCGCCACCGCCGGATGCGGATGAACGGCCGCGCCGCCCCCACCGAGAGCGGCCTGCGCGTGGATCTCGACCAGGTGTACTCCAACTGCCCCAAGTACATCCAGAAGCGTCAACCGGAATGGGCGGCGGCCACACCGGTCCCGCCGAAGCGCTCCAGCGCCCTCACCCCCGACCAGCGGAAGTGGATCGCCGGCGCGGACACCTTCTTCATCGCCACCGCCGACCTCGACGGCGACGCCGACGCCTCCCACCGCGGCGGCGCCCCCGGATTCGTGGAGGCGGTGTCGCCGACCGTGCTGCGGTGGCCCGACTACGTCGGCAACGCCATGTTCAACACGCTGGGCAACCTGGAGGTCCAGCCCCGGGCCGGACTGCTCTTCTGCGACTGGAGCACCGGCGCCGTCCTCCACCTCACCGGCACCGCGCGCACCGACTGGGACCCCGCGCACGCCGCCGCGGTCCCGGGCGCCGAACGCCTCGTCGAGTTCACCGCCACCGAGGTCGTCGAGATCGCCGGAGCGGTGCCGCTGCGCTGGAGCGCCCCCGTCCCGTCCCGGTTCAACCCGCCCGTCACTTGAATCTCCCCTGAGGGGAGATGCCAGGGTGAGGCCATGGACGGCGAAGCGACCTACTCCATCGGTGACCTCGCCCGGACCACCGGGCTCACCGTGAAGGCCGTGCGCTTCTACACCGAACGCGGGATCGTCCCGGCGCGCAGGACCGCGTCGGGACACCGCCGGTACGGGGCGGACGCCGTGGCCCGGCTGGGCCTGGTGCGGACGCTGCGCGAGCTGGGGATCGACCTGGCCACCGTCCAGAAGATCGTCGACCGCGAGGTATCGGCCGCCGAGGTGGCCGCCGCCCACGCCGAGGCCGTCGCCGTCCAGATGCGGACGCTGCGGCTGCGGCACGCGGTCCTGACCATCGCCGCCCGGCGCGGCAGCGACCCCGAGGAGATGGAACTGATGCACCGGTTGGCCCGACTGTCGTCGGCCGAACGCAAGGACCTCGTCGGCGACTTCCTCAACAGCTCGTTCGGCGCCCCCGAGACCGGCCCCATGCCCCGCGTCCTGCACCGGTCGCTGGCCCCCGAACTGCCCGAGGACCCGACCTCCGAGCAACTGGCAGCCTGGGTCGAACTGGCCGAACTCAGCCGCGACCCCGATTTCCGCACCCTCATGCGGGACCTGTTCAACGACCACAGCGCCGCAGCCGCCAGCCGCCCCAAGGGCCCGCCACGCAAGCACGCCGTCGCCCGCGTCACCGAGACCGTGCGCCCCTTGCTGGCCGCAGGAGTGGCCCCGGACTCCCCGGAGGCGGCCCAGGCCGTCAACGAAGTCGTAGCCGCCTACGCAGAATTCCAGGACCGCCCCGACACCCCAGCCCTGCGCGCCCGCCTGGCCGCCTACCTGACGGCCGCGAACGACCCGCGCCGCGAGCGCTACCTCACCCTCCTGTCGACCGTCAACGGCTGGGCCCCACCCGACCACCCCCGCGAGGAGATCGACTGGTTCCTCACCGCCCTCACCACCACCTGATCAGCGCTTGAGCGCCCGATACCTCTTGAGCAGGGCGGTGATCTTCGCGGAGTCCGCGTCGCCGTTGAGCTCCGCCAGCAGGTCGTCCGGACACAGCTCGTAGAGGTCTCCCCACCATCGGCGTGCCTTGGCGTCCCAGATCCGGTAACCGCCCGGCACGCCCCTGGCCACGTACCGCCGCCTACTCATCGACGGCCTTCGCATCGTCGGGGTCCGGGGTGTGGCCACAGCGCTCGGGACCGCATTCGGCCTCGGCCGCCAGCGGCGCGGCCACGTCCCGATCCCGCTCGGCTTCGCGGCGCCTCATGCCGCCCCGCCTTCACGATCACGACCGACACCTTCGAGCCCGGCATGGAAAGCGATCCCGCATTGGGCTTTGAGGTCTTGGGGAATGGCCGAACATCGGTCGTAGCCGATCAGTTCATCCACGCGCCGATCGTACAGTTGCGCCCTACACCGAGCAGCTATGCGAAAGCTCTGCCTGAGACGATATTTCCGCAGGTCGGGCACCCACCCTTCCGTCCGGGCATGAGAGCCACGGAGTGCGGTCGTCCGAATTCGTGCATGTTGGGCGTCCGGTTCAGGCGTTTGTGGCGGATGACCTGTTGTCGCCGGGTGGACGGGTCGATGATGGCGGCATGACGGGGCGCGTACTGGCCTGGGCCGGCGGCATCATCGCGGCCGCATCGGTGGCCGTGTTGATCGTGTACTTCGCGGTTAAGGGCTTCCACTGGGGCGACACCATCGGGGTCATCGGCGCCGTCGTCGGCATCGCCGGGCTGGTCATGGCCGTGTCCGGGGCCGTGCAAGCCCGCCGGACTTCCGGGCGGGACCGGTCAGCGGGCGATCGGTCGGTCCAGTTCGGAGACAACGCCACCAACACCGGCATCGTCTCCACCGGAGACGGCACGACCAACACCCAGATCCAGGGCACCGTCTCCGGGCACGGCCGCATCTACCAGGCCGGACGCGACCAGCACATCCACCGCGACCGGTAACCGGCTTCAGAGCGATGGCCAGCGGACCCGAACCCCTACCTGACCAACCCTCCTCGCATATGGAAGGCACCGCGTCGGGGCACGGCGTTGTGAACCAAGCCGGTCGGGACCAGAACTTCACCGAGCAGCGCATCGAGCGGCAGGTCGTGCTGTCGTACTCGGTACGACCCGCTGACGTGACCGCCCCGCCGGGCCTGACCAACGTTCCGGCGCATGCGCACTTGTTCGTCGGGCGCAGCGCCGAACTGCAGAAGCTGGACGCGGCCTTGACCGAATCGGGTGAGGTGGTGGTGGCCGCGGTGCACGGCCTGGGCGGGGTGGGCAAGTCCACCCTGGCCGCTCGCTATGCCACCCGCCACCGCGACCGGTTCTCCCCGGTGTGGTGGATCACCGCCGACACCGGCGAGGCCGTCCAGGCGGGACTGGCCGCACTCACCGTCGCACTGCAACCCGAACTGAAGCAGGCGCTGCCCCTGGAGGCCCTGGCCGAGTGGGCGCTGACCTGGCTGAGCAGCCATGACGGCTGGCTGCTCGTGCTGGACAACGTCAACGACCCCGAGCACATCGCCCCGGTGATGGCCCGCACGAGCAACGGGCGGGTACTGGTCACCAGCCGTCTGGCCGAGAGCTGGCACCGGTTCGGCGCCCAAGTGCTGCGGCTGGACGTGCTCACCAGTGGGCAGGCGGTGGAACTACTCACTCGCATCGCCGCCCACGACCGGCCCGGCGCGGATCTGGAGGGCGCCGCCGACTTGGTCGAAGAGCTGGGTCACCTGCCGCTGGCGATCGAGCAGGCCGCCGCCTACCTGCACCAGCACCGCCTGTCCCCGCGCGCCTACATGGAGCTGCTGGCCGACTCACCGGCGGTCATGTACGACCAGACCGCCCAGGGCACCGACGCCGCACGCACCATCGCCCGCATCTGGCGCCTCACCCTCGACCGGCTCACCGACACTCCGCTGGCCGGGGACCTGCTCCGGGTCCTGGCCTGGTACGCCCCCGAGACCATTCCCCGCACCCTTGTCGAAGGCATTCCCGCCGCCTTGAACGGCAGCCCGCCGGGATCGCGCCGGCGACGAGGGCTACCGGCCTGGCTGCGGCGGCACTCCTCGCCCCGCCTCACCCCTGGAGTGGACCTGACGGCGCTCCGGCACGCCCTGGGTGCGCTGGCCGCCTACAACATGATCACTTTGGCTGAGGGGGGCGCGGTCACCGTGCACCGGCTGGTGCAGGCCGTCGCGCGCGCCCCCGACCCGGCCGACCCACACCGTCGGCATGGTGACATCGCCACCGCCCGCGACACCGCCACCCGCCTCCTGGACGAGGTCCGCCCTTACGACGTCGAAGACCCTGCCAGATGGCCGATGTGGCGGGCTCTGCTCCCCCACATCGACGCCCTGGCCGACCACGCACCGGCCGACACCGACACCGACATCACTCAGCACCTGCTGGACCGCACCGCCACCTTCCTGCAACGGCAAGGCTCCCTGATCCGCGCCATCGAGTACTTCCAACGCACCCTGGCCACCAACCAGCGCCTATACGGCGACCGTGCCCCAGCTGTCCTGACCTCCCGCAACAACCTCGCTCTCGCCTACCGGGAGGCGGGAGACCTCGAACGCGCGATCCCCATCCTCGAACAAACCCTCACCGACTTCGAGCGAGTGCATGGCAGCGACCACCCCAAGCGATTGCACGCCCGCGGCAACCTCGCCCTCGCCTACCAGGATGCGGGAGACCTCGAACGCGCGATCCCCATCCTCGAACAAACCCTCACCGACTTCGAACGAGTGCGCGGCAGCGACCACCCCGACACTCTGACCTCCCGCAACAACCTCGCTCTCGCCTACCGGGAGGCGGGAGACCTGAAACGCGCGATCCCCATCCTCGAACAAACCCTCACCGACTTCGAGCGAGTGCGCGGCAGCGACCACCCCGAGACTCTGGCCTCCCGCAACAACCTCGCCATCACCTACCAGGACGCGGGAGACGTCGAACGCGCGATCCCCATGCTCGAACAGAACCTCACCGATCGCGAACGGGTAATGGGGCCTGACCACCCCACCGCGCTGATCTCCCGCAACAACCTCGCCCGCGCCTACCGGGACGCGGGAGACCTGAAACGCGCGATCCCCATCCTCGAACGAGCCCTCACCGACTTCGAACGGGTACTGGGGCCTGACCACCCGAGCACCGATATCGTGCGCCGCAACCTCCATGCCGCGAGATCGCAGTGATCGACCTGTCATTGAGCACTGGAAGACGGTGCCTTTGCTCGGGCGAAAGGCGGGTATGGCCGACGGCGGGATGCGGAGGCCGGTTCACGGAAGGTGGCGTGCTGGTGCTTGGGCGGGTTCGGGGTGCTGCGAAGGCTGGGGGCAGGGCTGCGCGGGCGGTGCGGGACTCTGGGGCGTTGCGGCCGGTTCGGCCCGATCGGGCGGTGCGGCTGTTGTTTCCCTACGTGCGGTTCGGGCCCGTGCCCGCGACGCTCGGGGCCATGGCGGCGCTGCGGTTTCCTGAGCGGACGGCCCTGATCGATGAGCGCGGGGCCTTGTCCTATGCGGAACTCGAACGGCGGGCTGCTTCGCTGGCCACGGCCCTGCAAGACCGTGTGGGTGATGGGAAGGTCGGGGTTCTTTGCCGCAATCACCGGGGATTCGTGGAGACGGTTCTCGCGGCGTCCCGGCTCGGTAATGACGTGGTGCTGCTGAACACCGATTTCTCCGGCACGCAGTTGGGGCAGGTCGTCGATCGGGAGGGGATCGAGCTGCTCGTCCATGACGAGGAGTTCGGGGCGGCCGTTGAGAAGTCCGGGTTCGGCGGGGAGCGGGTGGTCGCCTGGGGCGAGGAGGGGGACACGGTCGACGCGCTGATCGCGGAGACCCCGCCTGAACCCTTCAAGCCCGAGCGGGCCAGCCGGGTGATCCTGATGACGTCCGGGACGACCGGCACGCCCAAGGGGGCGCGGCATGATCTGTCCGCGTCCTCGCTGCTGCCCGCGGCTCTGAGTCATCTGATGCGGGTGCCGGTGCGGTCGGGTGCGCCGATGGTCGTCGCGCCGCCGCTCTTCCACCTGCTCGGGTTCGCCTACACGACGGTCGGGCTCGGGATGGGGATGCCGCTCATCCTGTCGCGCCGCTTCGATCCGCGGCAGGTGCTGGAGACGATCGCGGACTGCCGAGCGGAGGCGCTCGTGGCGGTTCCGGTGATGCTCCAGCGGATCCTGGACGTGCCGGACCGGCCGCCGACGCCGACGCTGCGGGCGGTCGTGTGCGGCGGGGCGGCGCTGCATCCGCATCTGTCCGAGGCGTTCATGGACGCGTTCGGCGACGTCCTCGTCAACGTGTACGGCGCGACCGAGACGGGCTGGGCGACGATCGCGACGCCCGAGGATCTGCGGGCCGCGCCCGGCACGGTGGGCAGGCCGTCCTTCCGGCTCACGATCAAGGTGCTCGGGGAGGACGGACGGGAGCTGCCCGCGGGCGAGACCGGGGAGGTATACACCGGCGGCGGGCTGCGGTTCGCCGGCTACACCGGGGGCGGCGGCAAGCAGGTGCGGGACGGCCTGACCGGCACCGGCGACCTCGGGCACTTCGACGAGGCGGGACGGCTGTTCATCGACGGGCGGGCGGACGACATGATCGTCTCGGGTGGGGAGAACGTGTTCCCCGGCGAGGTCGAGAACCTGCTCGGCGGCCATCCGGACGTCGCGGAGGTGTCGGTGGCCGGGGTGGACGACGAGAGGTTCGGGCAGCGGCTCGCCGCGCACGTCGTCAGGGCGGAGGGGGCGGAGGTCACCGAGGACGACCTCAAGGAGTACGTGCGGGCGCACCTGGCCCGTTACAAGGTGCCGCGGGACATCCGGTTCGTCCGGGAACTCCCCCGGACCAGCACAGGCAAGGTGAAGCGGACGGCGCCCGACGGCTGATGAGGGATACGCCCGGGCCCAGGGCCGCGAGGTCCCGGGCGTGCCCCGTCCCGGGGGTCAGGCGGCTCCGGCGCGCTCCTTGGCGGCCATGCAGATGCGGGCGAGGTCGTTGAGGGCGTCGGCGCGGCGCTCGTCCAGCGTGCGGCGGTCGCCCGGCCCGGCCTCGGCGAGGGTGTCGATGACCAGGGAGAACACCGGCCATTCGGCGGGCCCGATGGTGCCCTGGAAGTCGACGCCGTCCTCGAGGTCGTCGAGGTCGAGGTTGCGGGCGAAGGTGGCGAGGGCGGCCTCGGCCGCGACCACGCCGATGCGCATCGCCAGCGCGGCCGGCTCGCGATCGAGGGAGCGCACGGTGCTAGAACCCATGTTCGACAACATAGACCACACGCGTCACACGCGTCGAACGTTTGCTCGAAAACGTTACCCGACGATGGCCTGCTGGAAGAGGTAGGAGTGCGTGAAGTGCAGGGCGCCGTCCACCATGCTCGGGCGCATGCCGGTGGCGGGTCCGCCTGCCAGCTCTTCCTCCAGCTCGCGCCTGATCTGCCCCGCGACGTCCGAGGGGGTCTTTGAGAACTCCAGCCACGGGTCCAGCGGGCGGACGTAGTCGAACTGGTCGGCGCGCTTCACCTGCGCGCCCGCCGAGGCGACGAGGTCCGCGATCCGCGCCTCGGTGAGGGCCTCCCCGTGCGAGGGGTCGCGGAGGCGCTCGATGCGGTCGGGGTCGCCGTCCAGGCCCTCGGGGCGGACGAGGTCGGCGATGATCAGCGCGGCGCCGGGCCGGCTGACCCGGGCCATCTCCTTCACCACGGCCCCGGGGTCGGCCACCTGGTGCAGCGAGAAGCGGGTGACGACGAGGGTGAACGACCGGTCGAGGTAGGGCAGGGCGGTGGCGTCGCCGTGCGCGAAGGTGACGTTGGTGAGGCCGGCGTGGTCGGCGTCGCGCTTGCCTTCGGCGAGCATCGCGGGCGTGAGGTCGAGCGCCGTCACGTGCCGGACGCGGCGGGCGATCGCGCGGGACACGATGCCCGTCCCGGCGGCGACCTCCAGCACGACGTCCTCAAGGTCGAGCTCGGGGTCCATGAACCGGACGAGCCGGTCCAGATGGCGGGTGAACGCCGTGTTCAGCCTGGGGTCGGCGAAACCGGCCGCCTGCTTGGAGAACTCCCGGACCACCTTCTCGTCATGGGTCACCGTCACGTCGCCTCCTCGACTGGTTGCCCGGATCATCCCCGAAACCACGCACGGTGAACAGAGGGGAGTGACGAAACCCTCAGGCGGCCGGGACGCCCTCCAGCAGCGCGGCGAGGCCTGCGGCGTCGAGCAGGTCGGCCGGACGGACGGTCACGTCGGCGGCGACGTAGTGGAACGCCGCGCTGACCTGCGCGACGTCCACTCCGGCTAGCTCGGCCCACGCCAGCCGGTACGCGGCGAGCTGCACGGCGGCGAACCGGGCCTCCTCCCCCGACGGCGGGGATCCGGTCTTCCAGTCGACGACCTCGTATCCCCCGTCCCTGGTCCGGAACACGGCGTCCATCCGGCCCCGGACCAGCCGGTCGCCGATGATGGTCTCGAACGGCACCTCGATGTCGAGCGGCTCGCGCGCCGCCCACTGCGACCCCTCGAAGCGCTCGCGCAGCATCGCCAGGTGCGAGTCGTCGGCGGCGCCCTCGTCGGCGGCGCCGGGCAGCTCGTCGGGGTCGAGGAGGCGCTGCTGCCCCCAGCGGCCCTCCAGCCAGGCGTGGAACGCGGTGCCGCGCCGCGCGTAGGGGGCGGGCGGGCGCGGCATGGGGCGGCGGATCTGCCGGGCGAGCGCCGCCGGGTCGCGCGCCAGCGACACCAGCGACGACACCGACAGGTGCGCGGGCAGCTCGACGAGCAGGCCGTCGCCGCCGCGCCCCCGGTCGCGCTCGGCGAGCAGCAGCTCGACGTCGCGCGCCCACGCCGTCATGCGGGCCCGGTCGGCGTCCGACAGCCCGGCGTCGCCGGCCCAGGGGCGGGTGCGCCCGGCCATCTCGTCCTCGACCATGCGGGCGCCCTCGACGACCGCCTCGTAGCGCGCCCGCGCCGACAGGTCGGACCGGCCGCGCTCGCCGGGCGCGATGGGCCACTGCGCCTCATCGGGGTCGGCGAGCAGCGGGTTGGCGGCGCCCTCCTCCGGCGGGTCGGCCCACACGGCGACGGACCCGGCCCCGGCGAGGCAGACCGCCCGCACCTCCTCCAGGAACGGCGACGGTCCGAGCGGGCGCCCCGAGGACCCCCACCAGTAGCCGGTGGTGATGAGCAGGCTGGACGCGCGCGTGACCGCGACGTAGGCGAGCCGCCGCTCCTCGCGCAGGTCGCGCTCGGAGCACGCCTGCTCGAACGCCGCGAGGTCGTCCTTCTCCAGCCCGGTCAGCGCGGGCAGGTCGGCGCGGTCGCCGCGCAGCATGAACGGCAGGACGCGCGGGTTCGCCGTCCAGCGGGTGGCGTTCTGCGGCGGCGACGGGAAGATCGACCCCTTGGCGGGGCCGCCGTTCTTCTGCGGCGTGTACGCCAGGCCGGGAACGACCACGACCGGCCATTCGAGGCCCTTGGAGGCGTGGACGGTGAGGAGCTTGACGCTGTCGGTCTCCCCGACCCGCCCGGCCTCCAGCCCGAACTCCTCGGTCTCGGCGGCCTTGAGGTAGGCGAGGAACGCGCCGAGCGTCGGGTCCTCGGCGTCGCCGGCGAACGTGGCGGCGGCGTCGATGAAGGCGTCGAGGTCGGCGCGGGCGGTGACGGGGTCGAGCCCGGACCGCGCGGCGACCTCGATGTCGAGGCCGAGCGCCCGCTCGACCTCGTTGACCAGGTCCGGCAGCGGCAGCCCGACCTGGCTCCGCAGGCCGCGCAGCTCGTCGCGGAGGCGCCGCAGCCGCCCGTACCCCTCGGGCGAGTACGCGTCGGACGGGCCGAGGTCGTCGAGCGCGTCGACGAGGCTGCCGGTCTCCTGGTTCAACTCGCTGACAAGCTGCCGAAGCGGATCGTCCCCCGCGGCCCCCTCACCGGCCCCCTCGGTGGACCCGATACCCGGCCCCCCGGTGGGGACGCCGCCGGACGCGCCGTCACCCCCTTCCCGAAGCGGGGCCTCGGACGCGGTCCCGGACGCGGTCCCGGACGCGGTCCCGGACGCGGTGCCGGACGCGGTGCCGGACGCGGTGCCGGACGCGACGGCCGACGCGGCGGCCGACGCGGCGGTCGGTGCGGCGCCGGCGGTCGGCGTGGTGCTGAACGCGGCGGTCGGCGCGGTGCCGAGAACGGCGTCCAACGCTACGGATGCGGCACCGGACCCTTCGCGGGGCGTAACACCGGACGCGGGCCCGGGCCCCTCTGCGGGGGCGGCGGCGGGCGGCTCGTCGGATGCCGGGACGGGGCGGTCGTCCGGGCGGGTGATGTCGCGGGCCGCTTCCTGGGCCAAAGCGCGGGCACGGCGTCCCAGGGCGACGAGGTCGCGGGGGCCGAGGCGCCAGCGCGGGCCGGTGAGCAGGCGGGCGAGGGACGCGCCCGCGGTCGGGTCGTGCATGACGCGCAGCGTGGCGACGACGTCCTGCACCTCGGGGACGGTGAGGAGCCCGCCGAGCCCGACCACCTCGACCGGGATGCCGCGCGCCTCCAGGGCACGCCTGATCAGCGGGAACTGCGACCGCTTCCGGGCCAGGACGGCGATGTCGGAGTACCGGAGCGGCTCGGCCTGGGGGCCGCCGTCCGGGGCGGTCTCGGGGTCGGCGGCCATGACCCCGGCGATGCGGTCGGCGATGCGCTCCGCCTCGTCCTCCACGGTGGGGAACAGGGCGCATTCGACGCGTCCGCGCCCTTCGCGCCCGGCGCCCGGGACGAGGCGGGGCACGGCCTTCGTCTCGGCGCGCAACTCCTCCTGCACCTTGGCCGCCGCCTCCAGGATCAGCTCACCGTTGCGGAACGACCGGCTGAGCTGGACGACCGGCGCCGCCACCGGACGCCCCCCGGGCGCGGCCGGCGGCTGCGTGGGGAAGTCGTAGGCGAACCGCAGCAGGTTCCCGGCGCTCGCGCCGCGCCACCCGTAGATGGACTGGCAGGGGTCGCCGACGGCCGTCACCGGATGCCCGCCCGCGAACAGCGACTTCAGCAGGACGAGCTGCGCCTGGCTGGTGTCCTGGTACTCGTCGAGCAGGACGACCGAGAACCGGGACCGCTCGATCATCCCGACCTCGGGGTGCTTGTAGGCGATGCGCGCGGCGAGGGCCATCTGGTCGCCGTGGTCGATGACCTCGCGGTCGGCCTTGGCGCGCCCGTACGCCTCGATGAGCGGCATGAGCTGCTCGCGGACGGCGTGCTTGGCGAGGACGTCGCGCTGCGCCTTGAGCGGCTTCTTCACCACGGCGAGCCGCTCGTCGAGCCAGGCGCCGACCCTGCGGACGTCCTCGGCCGTGCGCAGGTGCTCAGCCAGGTCTCCGGACAGCTCCATGACGGCCTTCGTCACGGTGTCGGGCTGCCAGTCGATCCGGTCCATGGGGCCGTGGTAGGCGTCGACCACCCGCGAGCAGATCTGCCAGGCGACGGCAGGCGAGATCAGCCGCATCGTGGGTTCGAGCGCCTCGCGCAGGGCGTGGTCGCCGAAGAGGCGCGCCGCGTACGAGTGGTATGTGGACACCATCGGCTCGCCGTCGAACAGGGCCTCGCCGCCCAGCCGCTCCAGCTCGTCGCCGGGCAGGACCTCGCGGAGCCTGTCGAGCCGCTTGCGCACGCGCACGCCGAGCTCGGCGGCGGCCTTGCGGGTGAAGGTGAGGCCGAGGACGCGCTCCGGCCGGACGAAGCCGTTCGCGACCAGCCACACCACCCGCGCGGCCATCGTCTCGCTCTTGCCCGACCCGGCGCCGGCGATCACCGCCATCGGCGCCATCGGCGCCTCGATCACCCGGGCCTGCTCCTCCGTCGGCGCCGGGATCTCCAGCAGCCGGGCCAGTTCTCCCGGCGTGATCACCTCGCTCCCCCCGAGCCAGTCAGTCGCTCACCTGCCCGCCCTCGTCATGGACGGGGCAGCAGGAGCGTACGGGACAGGTGCGACACTTGTCGTTCGCCCTGGCCTGGAAGACGTCGCCGGCCATGCCCGTCGCGACGATCTCGACGAGCTTCTTCGGCCACTCGGGGTCGGCGTCCTCGGCGGGCGGGGGCTGCTCCTGCTCGCGCGCCTTCGCCGTGAACGCGGCCTTGCCGACCTGGATCAGCTTCGCCCCGCCCGGCTCGATCAGCCCGTGCCGCTCGAACGCGCCGAGCATCACCGCGTACTGGTAGACGCCGAGCTGCGGGTGCCGGGCCAGTTCGTCCTTCGGGACGGCGGTGGAGGAGGTCTTGATGTCGATGATGACGGCGCGGCCCTGCTCGTCGCGCTCGGCGCGGTCGATGCGGCCCTTGATGACGACGCGGCCGAGGTCGACCTTGAACGACTCCTCCAGCGCGACGACCTCGTTGGGGTTGTCGCGGTGCCAGGCGAGGAACTTGTCGACCATCCGGGCGGCCTGCTCGCGCTGCTTCTCCGAGTACCAGGAGCTGCGGAACTCCAGGTCGTTCCAGACCTCGTCGAGCCGCCGCGCGACGTGCACCTCGTCGACGCCGTCGTCCGCGCCCGCCATCTCGGCGACGGCGTGCACGACCTTGCCCATGGTGCTGTACTCGTTGGGCCCGCCCTCCTGGGCGCCGACCGCGGAGGCGAGCAGCCAGCGCAGCCCGCACGTGGTGAACGCCTCGACCTGGGACGGCGAGATCGTGATGGGCTCGTCCTCGGCGAACGCGGGGCCGGAGTCCGACAGCGCGGTGATGGCGTACCAGTTCTCCGGTTTCGCGCCGCGCACGCCCGCGCGCGCCAGGCGGGCCAGGTGCCCGGCGGCGGCGCGCCGCAGCGGTTCGGGACGCGACGGGTCGGCGACGACGGACCGCAGGTCGGCCACGAGCGCCGACAGCGAGAGCCAGCGGGTCTTCTCGTCCAGCTGCGACTGCTCGATCGCGCCGGGCAGGAGCTCGTTCAGGAAGCGGGACGGCCGCTCCTCGGTGTCGTCGCCGCCGACGGCCGTGACCACGAGGCGCTTGCGGGCGCGCGTGACCGCCACGTAGAACAGGCGCCGCTCCTCGTCGAGCATCTTGGCGGCCATGGAGGCCCCGGCGGCGGCCTCGCCGTCCGGTTCGGCCCCGGCGGCGTGCTCGATCAGCTCCTCGACGCCGAGCAGCGACCCGCGCAGCCGCACGTCGGGCCAGACGCCCTCCTGGACGCCGGCGACGACGACCACGTCCCACTCCAGGCCCTTGGAGCGGTGCGCGGTGAGGATCCGGACCGCCTCCCCCTCCGGCGCCTGCTCGGCGAGCGTGTCACCGGCGATCTCCTGGGACGCGATGTTGTCGACGAACAGCTCGGGCCCCGCCTGGGGAAGCCGGTCGACGAACCGCGCGGCGTGGTCGAACAGCGCCACCACGGCGTCGAGGTCGCGGTCGGCCGCCGCGCCGCGCGTCCCGCCCTTGACGCTCTGCTCCAGCAGCACGTCGGCCTGGCCGCTCTCCTGCCACACGGCCCACAGGACGTCCTCGGCGGTGCCGCCGTCGTGCGCGCTGCGCCGCGCCGTCTCGATCAGGTTCGCGATCCGCTCGGCGGGCGCGCGGACCCGCTCATGGACGAGGACCAGTTCGCGTGGGTCGTTCACAGCCGCGACCAGAAGCTCCCCCAGCGGACGCTGCCCGCCCGACAGCTCCTCCAGGTCGCGCAGAGCGCGCTTGAGGCGCCGCATGGCGAGCGCGTCGGCGCCGCCCAGCGGGCCGGTCAGGAGGTCCTCCGCCACGACCTCGTCCAGGAAGCCCTTCTTGAGCGCCGCCCGCAGCAGGACGAGGAACGGCCGCACGGCGGGCTCCCCCACCAGCGGCACTTCGTCGCCGGCGACGACCACCGGCACGCCGGCCTGGGCGAGCGCCCGCCGCAGCACGGGAACCTGCCGCACGGCACTGCGCACCAGGACCGCCATACGCGACCACGGGACGCCGTCGAGCAGGTGGGCGCGCCGCAGCTCGTCGGCGACCAGCGCGGACTCCTGGCTCTCGGAGTCGGCGATGACCGCGCGCACCTCGCCCTCGTCGAGCTCGTCCACCGGGCGGAGCGCGCGGTGCTCGGCGGCGCCCGCCGACCCGGCGGGCAGCCGCCGCGCGATGCGCCGCGAGGCGGCGAGGATCTCGGGCCCCATCCGGCGGCACGTCCGCAGCGCCACCACGGGCGCCGGGTCGCCGTCCATGGTGAGGAAGCGGTTCGGGAACTCCTGGATCCCGCGCACGTCGGCGCCCCGGAACCCGTAGATGGACTGGTCGGGGTCGCCCACCACGACCAGGTCGCGCCCGTCGCCCGCGAGGTGGTGCAGGAGGGCCTCCTGCGCGGGGTCGGTGTCCTGGTACTCGTCCACGAACACGGCGTCGTAGGCGTCCTGCTCCCGGATGCGCACCTCCTCGTCCGCGAGCATGCCCGCGGCCAGGTGGATCAGCTCGCCGTAGTCGTAGGTGGGGACGGGATCGAGCAGGAACCGGTCGACGTACCGCTCCATGAACCCGCCGATGGCGGCCCAGTCGTCGCGGCCCCGCAAGCGTCCGAGGGCGACGAGGTCCTCCGCGGCGTACTGCCGCTCGACCGCGCGCAGGGCGAAGTCACGCAACTCCTCGGCGAACCCGCGGGTCGCCAGCGCGGCCCGCAGCCGCTCCGGCCAGTCGCGGGCGCCGTCCGCGAGCTCGCCCTCCAGCAGCCGCCGCACTTCGAGCAGCTGCTCGGGACCGGACAGCAGCCGGGGCGGCGGCTCCTCGTTCAGGACGGCGTCCCGCCGGATCAGCGCGTACGCGTAGCTGTGGAAGGTCAGCGCCAGAGGCGTGCGCGTCGTCCGGTGCAAGCGGCCGGTGATGCGCTCCCGCAACTCGCCCGCCGCCTTGCGGCTGAACGTCAGGACGAGCACCCGCTCGGGGTCGACGCCCCGGTTCTCGATGCGGTCGACGACCGCCTCAACGATCGTGGTCGTCTTCCCGGTACCCGGCCCCGCCAGCACCAGCATCGGCCCACCGGCATGCTCCACCACCCGCCGCTGCTGCTCGTCGAGCACAGGCGGGACGCTCCGCGCGGGACCCGCGCGGCGCACGAGACGGTAGGAAGCTGCAGGCACAACAGTTCATTGGAACAGATCACAGTGACTATTGCAGCGCTCTCCTCCTTCGGGCCTGGCGGCCCTCCATCGTCGAGCACTGCGGCGATCGCTGGCATCGCTCCGACTCGCCTTGCGGCTCGCTGCGCGATCAGGTTCTCGCAAGCTCGAACCTGCCTTCGGACGCGATCGCGGGTCCCCGGGTTGTTGCGGGTTGCGGTGCGGGCTGAGGTCGCCGTGTTCCGCCGGGCGCTAGGTGGATCCGGTCCAGCGGGCTCGCTTCATGTCCACGCGGCGGCCGTCGGGGCGTAGCGGGGTGCCTTCGGCGCGGTAGTTCTCGTGGGCCTGGATCTCGTGGCCGCTCGGCGGGTTGCCGTCGGCGCGGATGACCCGCCACCAGGGGACGGCGCCGCCGTAGAGCGACATCACGCGTCCGACCTGGCGCGGCCCGCCGCGTCCGACCAGCTCGGCGACGTCGCCGTAGGACAGGACGCGGCCCGGCGGGATCCGTTCCACCGCGTCCAGCACCGCCTCGGCGTACTCGTCAGGTTCGGACCACACCCGCTCATTATCCGCTCAATCCGACGGGTCCCGCTCGCCGCGCAGGAGGACGGCGGCGCCCGCGAGGCCCAGCAGGGACAGCGCGCAGATCAGCAGGTACGTGAGGACGAGCCCGCCCGAGCGGTGCACGACCTGCACGGGGCGGGCGGGCCCCGCCGCGAACCGCTTCCCGGCCGGCAGGCCCGCGCCGCCCGTCCGCGCCCCCGCCAGCGTGTCGGACGCGGCGAGCGCGGCGGCGGCGTCGACCCGCCCGAAGCCGACGCCCCGGTCGTAGCCGCGTGCCGGGCGGTCGCCGGTGCCCGCCACGATGGCCTGCGTGACCAGCGCGGGGGCGAGGCCGCGGTGGCGGGACCTGATGAGCGCGGCGACGCCGGAGACGAACGCGGTCGCCGGGCTCGTGCCGTCCCCGACCCAGTACCGCCCGTCCGGGCCCGCGCCGATGATCTGGACGCCGGGCGCCGACACCACGACGCCGGAGTTGCGGTTGGAGAACCCGGCGTGCCGGCCCTGCGCGTCCACGGCTGCGACGGAGATCACGCCGGGGAACGACGCCGGGTAGGAGTACCTGGCGGATCCCCCGGGTCCGCGGGCGCCGCGCGGCGGGGCGGACCCGTCTCCCACTCCGCGCGGGTCGCCCTCGGCTCCGCTGTTGCCCGCCGCCGCGACCACCACGACGTTCCGGCCGATCGCGTAGGCGACGGCGTCGCGCTCGCGGGGCGTGGGATAGGAGCGGCCGAGCGACAGGTTGATCACGTCGGCGCCGTGGTCGACCGCGTACCGGATCCCCTGGGCGATCGTCCCCGTGTAGCGCTGCCCGCCGGTGAACCGCGCGAAGCCCGGCTCGTCGCGCTCCAGGATCACCCGCAGGGACAGCAGCCGCGCCTCGGGCGCGACGCCGACGACCCCCTCCGACCCGCCGGGTCCGTGCCCGTGCCCGGCGATGATCGACGCCATGTTGGTGCCGTGCAGCCGCTTCGGCGCGACGCCGTCCGGGTTCGCGCCGCGCGTGTAGTCGGGCCCGGCGGTGACGGAGCCGGCGAGGTCGGCCTGGCCGGGGTCCACGCCCGAGTCGAGGACGGCGACCGTCACGCCGCCGCCCTTCGTCATCGTCCAGGCGCGCGGCACGTTCAGCGATTCGAGGACGGGCATGACCGCGTCCCGCACCGCGTCGGCGGGAAGGGCGCGCCGCGGGGGCGCCGCGGCGGCGCGGGCCGGTACCGCGGCGGGGGCGAGGACGAGGGCCAGCGCGGCGGTCCCGGCGGCGGCGCGGCTCAGCACCGCCACTCCCGGCCGCCGCAGCGGACCGTCGCCGGGGCGGTCAGCGGCCGCAGGACGCCCTGGACGAGCTGCGGCGCCAGTTCGGCCGCGTCGGCCAGGGAGCCGCGCAGCGCGGGACGCCCGTCGGCGTACCCGGCCGTCGCCGCGACCACGTAGGGGCCTCCCTGCGCGGCGGTGGACGCCTGCCGCGCGGGGTCCCCGAAGCGGGCGGCCACCGAGCCCGCGAACGGCAGCGCGCGCAGCCCCGGGCCGGCGGCGTGGGACGGGAACCAGGCGACGGCCTCCCGCGCCGTCCGCTCGTCCGGGAACACGACCACGCCGACCGTGACCGCGAGTCCCTGCGCCTGGTCGAGGTAGGTGGCGCGGAGCGCGGCGCGGCAGCCGCGCGACGTGAGGCTGTTGGCGAACGCGTCGTCCACGGCCGTCTCGCAGCGGGTGTCGGGGCCGATCCCCACCCGGCGGGCCGTCTCGGTGGAGGCCTGGCCGAGCCGGTAGCGAAGGCCCGCGGGGAAGATCCGCCCGGCGGGCCAGGTCCGGTAGCGGCCGGACGGCTCCGCCGCCGCGGCCGCCGCGCGCTCGGCCGGCGTCGGGGCGCGGGTCAGCTCGGCGGCCAGCCGCACGCAGGCGACGGCGAGGACGGTCGCGCAGACCGGCGCGGCCACCAGAGCGGCCGTCCTGCGGGAGACCCGCCGTCCGCCGCCCGGCTCCGGTTCCGGTTCGCTGTCCGGGACGGAGATCTGGGCGCGCCACACGCAGCGGAGCGTAGCCGAAGCCGGGTCAGGACGGGGCGGCAGGAGGCCGTCCCGGAGGCGGCCCGGCCTGAGGGGGCACGCCGCGAGGAGGGGGCATGCGAGGGGCCGCGCTCCGGGGAGGCGCACCAGGGGCGGGGCCGCCGAGGTTGGGGCCGTCGGGGGCGGGGCCGCCCGCCGGCTTGGGGTGGCGCCGCCGGAACGTGATCGCGAGCGCGCCCGCACCGGCCGTCCCGCCGAGCCCGAGCAGCACGATCACGATGATCAGCGGGCGGACCCAGAACGGCCGTTCGATGACCTCCACCGGGCCGGGGTCCTTCTCCCCGAACCGCTGCCCGGCGGGCTTGGCCCGCGCCGGGCCCGGCTGCGCCGAGGCCAGCGAGTCCGCCGCCGACAGGGCGCGGGCGGCGTGCACCTCCCCGAACCCGATCTCCGGGTCGTACTTGCCCGGCGGGCCGTGCCGGGCGCTCTGGATCAGCGCCTGCGAGACCAGCGCGGGCGCCATCCGGGGATGCTTCGCGCGGATGAGCGCGGCGATCCCGGAGACGACCGCGCTGGCGTCGCTGGTGCCGGCGCTGGTGAAGTACCGGCCGCCCGGCCCCGCGACGGGCAGGCCCGCGCCCGGCGCCGACAGCAGCACCGAGTAGTTGCGGTTGGAGAACGGCGCGCGGACGTGGCCGGGCTGCGTCGCCGCGACCGCGATCACGCCGGGGTAGGACGCCGGGTAGGAGTACGGCGCGAACCCGTCGCCGTCCAGCAGCCGGTCCTCGTCGCCGTCGTTGCCTACGGCGGAGACCACCACGACGCCCTTGCCGACCGCGTAGCCGACCGCCTCGCGCTCGGCGGGCTGCTCCTCGCGGCTGCCGAGCGACAGGTTGATGACGTCGGCGCCGTGGTCGGCGGCGTAGCGGATGCCGCGCGCGACCGCCGCGTCGGAACTGCCCGAGGTCCGGAAGCGGGCGTAGCTGGCGTCCTCCGGCTCGCCGATCGCGCGGACGGCGAGGATGCGCGCCTGCGGGGCCATCCCGATGACCCCGGAGCCGCCGCCGGGGCCGTGCCCGTGCCCGGCGATCAGCGACGCCATGCCGGTGCCGTGCAGCCGCGCCGGCGTCGTCCCGGCGTCGATCCGGGCGAGCATGTTGGGGCCGACGGTGACCTTGCCGCGCAGGTCCGGCTGGGCGGGGTCGACGCCGGAGTCGACGACCCCGACCGTCACCCCGGCGCCCTTGGTGACCTTCCAGGCGGCCTTCATGCCGAGGAGGTCGAGGATCGGGCGCTGCCGGTCGCGGACCACGTCCGCGTGCGCGTGGACGGGCATCAGCCAGCCCGCCGCCAGTGCCGCCGCGCCCGCGGCCGCCGCCGCGCCGCGCAGCCGCGCCCGGGTCAGCATTGCCACTCGGGCTGGTCGCAGTCGGGCAGCGCCTTGGCCGACAGCGTCCGCGCGATCGCGTGTCCGATCTGCGGGGCGAGCGCGAACGGCTCGCCCGGCCGCTCCTTCTTGATCACGGAGGCGGGGCGGCCGTCGGCCTGCCCGGAGGTCGTCAGCACGACGTACGGGCCGCCGCGGTCGATCGTCCGGTCCTGCCGGGCGTCGTCGGTGAAGCGGGCGGACGCCGTCCCGGGGAACGCGGCGGCGCGCAGGGCGGGGCGCACGGAGCCCGAGCCGTCCGGGCCCTGCGAGCCGGGCAGCTCCTTGTAGGCCCGGTCGGCCTTCCACGGGTCGGAGAACGCCACCACGCCGACGGTGACGACGACGCCCTGCAGCTGGTCGACGTAGGTCGCGCGCAGGACGGCCCGGCAGCCGTGCCTGCCGATCGTCGTCGCGATCTCCTCGTCCACGCCCTCGACGCAGCCGGTGTCCGGGACGATCCCCGTCCGCGACGCGTACTCGGTGTGGTTGCCCGTCGGCCGGTAGCTGATCCGGTCGGGGAAGACGCGCCGCGCGGGCCACGCCTCCCAGCGGCGCGCGACCTCCTTGTTGGCGGCGATCTGCAGCTCGGCGTTCGTGGGGTCGCGCCTGAGGGTCGCCCACGCGCCGAAGAACGAGATCGCCGTGGTGACGAGGTAGCAGCAGCCGACCACCAGCGCCATGAGGCTCCACTGCCGGCCGGTCAGGCCCAGCACCGTGGGCGGGCCGCCCATCCCCGGCGGCAGCGGCTGGCCGGGCGGGCGCGAACGCCCTGCGTAAGGGGTCGCGGGCGCGCCGGGCGGGCCGGGGCGGCGGAGGCCGCCGGGCATGCCGGGCTGGTGCGGGGACCGCGGCGGGGGCGGTTGCTGGGAGGGAGGCAGGAATGCCACAACAGTCAAGATTAACTGCGCTTCACGACATTCCGCCTGTCATCCGGCGAAGGCCGCGCTCCGTCCGGGGCCGGAAACGGACGGAGCCCCTTTCCGGAGGGGCTCCGTCACCGTGTTCTGCGTCACGCGCTCCCGCGCCGGGCGACGGAGGTCCGCCGCCTCACCCGGGCGGTCGGGCGCGTCACTCCGCGGCGCGCTTCGCCTCCTTGGCGGCGTCCTTGACCTTCTCGCCGGCCTGCTTGGCGCCGCCCGCGGCGCGGTCGGTCCTGCCCTCGGCCGCGAGGTCGGGGTCGCCGGACTGCCGTCCGGCCTCCTCCTTGCCGCGGCCCTTGGCCTGCTGCGCCTTGTTCTTCAGCTTGTCGAGGAAACCCATGGTTCCTCCTCTGGTACGAAGAGTCGTCCAACTCGGCCATGCCCCCGATGGCCACGGATCATGCAGACGTCCGGGTGCCGCGCCGCAGCCGCTCCGCCTCCTCGTGGATGAGGGCCTCGGTCTCCAGGAGCTTCGCCTCGGCCTGCTCCGTGCGCATCCGCGCCCGCAGCTCGCGGGGGCTCGGCTTGCGCCGCTTCCCGGCCGTCCGCCGCCCGGCCCGTTCCCCCGTGAGCTTCTTCAGGAACCCCATGCCCGTCACCTCTCTCACCCGCGGCCGGTCCCGTCCGCCGGCCTCGCGCCCGTACGGTGCCCCTTTTATGGCGTTCCATTCCGGTACCGGGGAGGTCAGGGCCGTCCGGCGCACGGGCGGCTGCCGGGAATGCCGCAGGACATGGCAAGGTTGTGCGGTGAGTGGACGATGACGTCCCGCCCTCCTTACGTCGAGCGTCAGCACAGGAGCATCCACCGTGTCCTTGCCACCTCTGGTCGAGCCCGCCCCGGAGCTCACCCGCGACGAGGTCAACCGCTACTCGCGGCACCTGATCATTCCCGATGTCGGCATGGCCGGGCAGAAGCGCCTCAAGAACGCCAAGGTCCTGGTCGTCGGCGCGGGCGGCCTCGGTTCCCCCGCCCTGCTCTACCTGGCCGCCGCCGGGGTGGGCACCCTCGGCGTCATCGACTTCGACGTCGTGGACGAGTCCAACCTGCAGCGGCAGATCATCCACCGGCAGTCGTCCCTCGGCAGGCCGAAGGTCGAGTCGGCCGCGGAGACGGTCCGCGACATCAACCCGCTGATCGACGTGGTGGTGCACGACACCGCGCTCGACCGCGACAACATCATGGACATCTTCTCCGGCTACGACCTGATCGTGGACGGCACCGACAACTTCGCCACCCGCTACATGGTGAACGACGCGGCCGTCCTGCTCGGCAAGCCGTACGTGTGGGGGTCGATCTACCGGTTCGACGGCCAGGCGTCGGTGTTCTGGGCCGAGCACGGCCCCTGCTACCGCTGCCTCTACCCCGAGCCGCCGCCGCCCGGCATGGTGCCGTCGTGCGCGGAGGGCGGGGTGCTCGGCGTCCTGTGCGCGTCCATCGGCTCGATCCAGGTGAACGAGGCCATCAAGCTGCTGACCGGCATCGGCGAGCCGCTCGTCGGCCGGCTGATGGTCTACGACGCCCTGGAGATGACCTACCGCTCGGTCAAGGTCCGCAAGGACCCCGAGTGCCCGCTGTGCGGCAAGAACCCGACGCAGACCGAGCTGCTGGAGGACTACGAGGCCTTCTGCGGCGCGGTGTCCGACGAGGCCGCCGAGGCCGTGAAGGACTCCACGATCTCCGTGCACGACCTCAAGGCCATGCAGGACCGCGACGAGGACATCTTCCTCGTGGACGTCCGCGAGCCCAACGAGTACGAGATCGTCTCGATCCCGGGCGCCACGCTCATCCCGAAGGGCGAGTTCCTGAACGGCTCCGCCCTGGAGCGGCTGCCGCAGGACAAGAAGATCGTCCTGCACTGCAAGTCGGGCGTCCGCTCCGCCGAGGCCCTCGCCGTCGTGAAGAACGCCGGCTTCGGCGACGCCGTCCACGTCGGCGGCGGCGTCCTGGCCTGGGTCAACCAGATCGACCCGAGCCAGCCCACCTACTGACCGCCCGGCGCCGGGCCCCCGGAACCTTCCGGGGGCCTTCGTCGTGCGGAACCTCTCGAACGCGTGTGCTCCGCCCCCGCGGCGTGTCCACGCGTCTTCGCGGCCGGGGAGCCGGGAGCGGTGACCCGCTCTCGCAGGTCGCTGAGAAGACCACCGATGTTGTTGAGCGCCCGAGTCGCGGTCGCGCTGTCGGGAATCCGCTGCGCGACGGTGCCGGCCAGGGAGAGGACGTGCTCGGCCTTGTCCCGCTC
This sequence comes from Spirillospora sp. NPDC049024, assembly GCF_040649235.1. Lineage (NCBI taxonomy): Bacteria > Bacillati > Actinomycetota > Actinomycetes > Streptosporangiales > Thermomonosporaceae > Spirillospora > Spirillospora sp. NPDC049024. The sequence continues at coordinate 80,528 of NZ_JBEZFD010000013.1, read as the reverse complement.
GCCGCTCTGGAGGTGGGCCTGGGCCAGCCCCTGCAGAGCCGATGCCCCGGCGCGCATGTCGCCGATGGACGAGACCCTCGTGATCGCGCGTGAGAACGCCTCGGCCGCCGCGGCCGGATCGCGCCGGCCCAGGTGAGTCGCACCGAGCCAATGCTCGACATAGCCTTCGAGCGGCCCGCTGTCGACCGACCGCGCCTTGGAGCGGGCCAGGGAGAGGCTCTTCTCGGCGAGCTCCAGATCACCGAGCGCGAGATACGTCTGCCCCGTGTGCAGCAGTACGTGCGCCTCGGCGAGAGGGTCGCTCCGCCCCCGCAGCAGCTCATGGCCGCGGTGGAAGTGCACGAGCGCCCGCCGGAGATCGCGCCGTCCCCGTTCCGCGATGCCCATCCCGACGTAGCAGAACGCCTGCGCCCGGCGCTCCTCCAGCTGATCGAGCGTGTCCGCGGCGGGTGCCAGCAGGTCGAGCGCGTCCGCATAGCGCTGCTGGAAGATTCTCAGCCCGGCCAGGTGGCTCATGACGATGGCCCCGCCGCGGCGGTTCCCCTCTCGGACGGTCGCGGCCAAGGCGGCCTCATGCGTGGTCTCCCAATCGTTCAGGTACCCGTACGTGCCGAATAACGTCGTCGACGTGACCGCGAGGTCCCAGGCCGCCTCGTCGAGGTGGCCTCTGGCGGCCTGGACGACCACGGCGACGAGCGAGCGGTGCTCGGACTCCCACCACGACCACGGCTCGGCCAGAAGCGAGTCGATGTCTCCCGGGGGGATCGGCCATCTCGGGGCGGTGCCGTGGTTCAGCAGGAAGTTCGCGCCGTAGCTGGTCTCGTGGGCACGGTCGGTCAGAGCGAGCCAGGCGCCCAGGAGCCGCCCGATCGCGTCCCGCCGCTCGGTCACCGGGACGTACCGCTCGGCGAGGTCCCTGCCGTAGAGATGTATCAGGTCGTGGAACCGGTAGCGCGTCTGACCGGCCCGGTCCCGGCCCGCCACCTGCACCAGCTGGTTCTCCACGAGCAGTTCGAGGTGGTGTTCCGCTTCCCGGAGGCCGGTATCGAGCAGCGGTGCCGCGACCCAGGACGCGAAGTCCTCGACCTCCATCAGGCTGAGGAGGCAGAAGAGCCGGCGGGTGGGTGCCTGCAACGCCTCGTAGCTCAGTGTGAAGCTCGCGCGGACGCTCCTGCTGCCGTACTCGAGCTCGTCGATCCGGAGCCGTTCGTCCAGCAGCAGCTTCGTCAGCGTGCCGATCGACCAGTGCGGCCTCGCCGCCAGCCGGCTGGAGCAGATGCGCAGCGAGAGCGGATGGCGCCCGCACAGCTCGACGAGCTCGGTCGCCGCGGCCCGCTCGCTCGCCACCCGGTCCGGCCCCGCGACGTTCGCGATCAGGTCCAGGGCCTGCCCCGCGCTCAGAACGTCGAGACCGATGTGCCGGGCGCCGCCGAGCCCGGACAGCCGTTTGCGGCTCGTCACCAGGACCGCGCAGGTCGGGCTGCCCGGCAGCAGGGGCTCGACCTGCCCCTCGTCGGTCGCGTTGTCGAGGACGAGCAGGATCCGCCGGTCGGCCAGCGAACTGCGGTACACCGCCGCGCGCTCGTCCGGATCGGAGGGCACGTCCTGGCCGGTCATCCCGATCGCGCGCAGAAAACGCAGGACGACTTCGTCCGGATCGCGCGGCCGTGACTCCGTCGAGCGCAGGTCCACGTAGATCTGGCCGTCGGGGAAGTCCCTCCGGAGGTGATGGGCGAGCTGCAGCGCGAAGGTCGTCTTGCCGACCCCGGCCATGCCCGACACCGCGACCGTCCGACCGGTTCGCTCCTGACCGAGCGTGGCGAGTGCCTCGGCCAGTTGCGTCTCCCGTCCGGTGAAGTCGGAGATGACCGGGGGCAGCTGCGCCGGAGGCGCCGGAAGCCGCGGCACGCTCGGCCCCGGTTCGGCCGACGGTACGGAGGAGGTCAGGATCTGCCCCCGCAGCCGCTGGAGTTCCTCCCCGGGATCCACTCCCAGCTCGGCCATGAGCAGGCCCTCGGCCTCGGAGTAGACCCTGAGCGCCTCGTGCCGGCGGCCACTGCGGTAGAGCGCCAGCATCAGCTGCTCCCACAGCCGTTCGCGCAGCGGATGGTCCACGACCAGGGCGGTGTTCTGCGCGATGACCTCGTCGTCGCGTCGGCGGGCCAGCCGGATGTCCGCCAGCGCCTCCCACAGGGCGAGACGCGCCTCTTCCAGGCGGACTCTCTCGGCGGCGATCCGAGGGGTCGGCGGGACGTCGGCGAACGCCGCTCCGCGCCAGAGCCCGAGCGCGCGGTCGATCTCGTCGCCGAGCTCGGACGCCGGGCCGCCGGCCGAGCGTGCCCGGATCCCGGCCACGGCCTGCTCGAATTCCAGCAGATCGAGGGACGCCCCGTCCGGCAGCGCGAGCGCGTACCCGGAGGCGTTCCCGAGGAGCAGCGGTTCGGCGAGGTCGCGCCCCTCGCCCAGGGAGCGCCTCAACCGGGAGACGAGCGACTGCAGTGTTCCGCGCGCGGAGGCGGGCGGCTCCCGGTCCCACAACTCGGCGATGAGGCGCTCCGTCGGCACCGTTCCGCCTCGGTGGATCAGCAGAAGGGCGAGAACGGTCCGCTGCTTGCCCGCAGGGATGGTGATCTGCTCCTCATCTCGCCGGATGTGGAGAGGGCCGAGAACTCCGAACCGCAACAACCGCCACCCCACCATCGCGCGACAAATTGATCAACTCGCGGGCAGGGATCATGTTAATGCGAAACGGATCATTGTCCAGACCGCCCGCGTCCCCGCCCGATCCGGCGTTCGGCCTCGCACCGGGGGCGGGGGTGTGCGACGCACCCGGAGAGGGGTTCGGGCGTCATCTCGGGGACCCGAGCCACTGCGTCAGCAGCCGGATCAGGGCTGTGCCGCCCCCAGGACCGAGGACGAGCAACAAGGGCCCGGATGGTCCGCCAGGACTCGCCGAGACGAGAAGAAGCAGGGACACGAGGGCGTACAGGCCGAGATAGAACCTCCAGCCGTAAGAGATCCGCCTCCTGAAAGGAAGGAGGCCGAGCAGGGTCCAGAGAAGGGAGGCGGCCAGCAAGTAGAACACGTATGCCTGTCCCGCGGCACCCATCTCCACCACTCTTCCGATCAATGTCGTCGAACGTGGAATCTCTGGCCGCCCCCCAGGTTCCGGAGGGCGGCCGAAGATTCACAGGCGCGCGTACCGCTCGATCAGGCGATCGCTACACGCAGAAGTGCGCGGAATCCGGGTCGGCTCCCGCTCCGGCAGGTGGAGTGAGGTTCCATGGGTTCCCCGTCTGTCCGCTGGAGGTGCAGGAACCGTAGGGGTTGTCCCACAGTCCGCTTCCGCCGTCGGGGAGCCGGCTGAACAGCCTGAAGTTCCCGTTGACGATCGGTCCCGACCCGACCGGCTCGCCATCGGTGTTGATGGCCCTCCCCTCCCAGTAGAGGTACTGGTCGGGCATGAAGCTGGACCGCAGGATCGGCCGTCCGCCGTTCTTGGAAACGGTGCCGTCGGCGCAGACCCGGAAGCTGAGCTGCTGCCAGATCGGTGGCGCCTGGTTGAAGGGCGAACCGGTCGGTCCCCGGTGGAAGAAGAGGTTGTAGATCTCCTTGCCCACCCGCGAGACCGAGGGGTGGATCCGGAAGTCGTGGTCCATGTCATCGATCCACGCCTGCATCGCCGCGGCCGGGCCGGCCTCACCGAGCATGGGCCGGTAGCCGATGCTCCCGCCCGAGACGGAGTTCGCCGGGACGCAGCCGCCGACGATCGGTGCCGGCTCGTTGTCGTGCATGGCCACGTAGGCCCGTCCGGGGAGGACGCCCGTGGAGTTCGGCCTGGCGGTGCGTCTCCTTCCGTCGTGCTCGTTGAGGTTCGCGGCCGTGTAGGTGAGGTCGGGCTGACCGATTCCGTAGTCCCGCTCGATGGCCTTGAGCGTGTCCGTCACGAACTCCGGCAGGACGGTGTTCCCTGTCCGGTCGTCGTACTCGACGTACGGGCTGCCGTCGATGATCGCGCCGTCCTCGCCCCGGATGAACGAGACCGTGGCGCTCGCCTTGATCTTGTAGGAGGTGTCGTCGGTGTCGAAGTGCGCCGGTTTGGAGGAACTGGTGGGACGGTCGGTATAGGGGTTGGCGAAGTGGATCCAGTTCGCGATCCCCTGGCCCGGGGGGTGGTCGAGCGGATCCGTTCCCGCGGTGACGATCTGGTTCTTCCACTTCTGCATCGCGGACTTCAGGTTCGGACCCGCGCACTCCTCGTCCGTCCCATCACATGTCGGGAGAGCCAGGACGTTGTTCGCGGTCTCCAACCCCCAGTTGTAGAGCGACTGGTGGGTCCTGAGCGGGGTGTTCAGCAGCCAGGTGCTCGCCGGGTCGGTGTTGATGTCCTGGGTCTCGTCGAACAGCGCGACGGCTTCGACGGTCCGTTCGACGTACGTTCCCTTGACCGGCCGGACGGCCAGCGCGTCGAAGGCGATCGTCTCGTCACCGGTCGCGCCGCCGACGACGCTGCTCAGCCTGACGCTCGGTCTGCCGTCGAACACGAAGGCGCCGATGGACAGCCACCGGTTGCTCGTGACCCGCTGCGAGACGGTGCGTTCGCGCGTGCCGCGGGCCGTCTGCACCTCGTAGGTCGCTTGATGGGTGTAGCCGTAGTGATCGGGGAGGTGCACCAGTACCTGGGCGGGACCGTTGATCTCGCGATCCAGTGTCCACGTTCCGGAGACGCGCAGGTGCGGACGGTCCGGGTCACGAGTGTGACCGAAGTAGTAGTGGCCGCCGAACCCGCCGCCCATCTGGTGCAGATCGATCTTGGACGGGTGGTTCCCGCCGGAGTCGGCACCGAAGTCGAAGGCGAAAGTTCCGGCGTTGTTCCACGGTCGCCCGCAGTTCGGCGCGGGGGTGGGCGTCCCGTCGGGCACGTCGTCGATGACCAGGGAACCTGAGGGGAGATCCGCCAGGGTGCAGGTGGGGGGATAGTTCACCTGGTCCGGCTGGTAGGCATAGCCCGGATCGAAGCGCAGTATCTCGTTGCCGCACTCGGTGGGGCAGTTCTTCCACGTGACGGGCTGGTGGAACCAGCATTTCAGGTCGGCCCTGCTGCACGGCCCCTCCGGCTCGTTCATGTCGTTCGGGTACTTGGCGCCGGGAGTGCAGGAGTTCGTGGAGTCGCAGAACATCGCCGCCGCGGGCTTGATGGTGAGCCGGTAGGTGTCGCTGTTCCACCAGGCCGCACGGTATCCGGGGACGTAGGTGTCGGGCGCCTTCTCCAGGGCCTCGATGGGGTAGGCGGCCCAGCCGAGGACCTTCTCCTGGTACGGCCACCATTGGGGGTTCTTGGCGTCGGCGTAGCCGGTGGCCAGGAAGGGGGCGCGGTCGGCCGGGTAGCGCGGGTTGATCGGGTTGTTGGCCCATCCCACGCCCCACGGCCCGCCGGTGTTGGCGTGGAAGCCGCTGTTGTAGGCCCAGAGGGCGAAGAACCAGTTCTCCGGTTTCGCGGGGTCGCCGTTGTTGACCTTCATGCCGGCCGCCGTCGTCTGGTTCCACTTCTCCTCCAGCAGCCGGACGCCGGAGGCGATGTTGGCGGTGAAGTCCAGGGCGACCGCCCGCTGGGTCTGGTACGGCAGGGCCGTCTCGCCCGGCTTCTCCCGGCCCGCGAGGCGCATGCCGTCGGTGCGCTGCGTGATGCCGTATCCGCAGTCCGCTTCGGAGAAGTCGATGTCCCAGTCATTGGCCGGGGAGTTGTCGTAGAGGTTCAGGCCGTAGTAGTTGCCGATCAGGGGGTTGCCCGTCTCTCCGGGCGTGACCCAGCGGCTGGCCTGCCAGAGATTCGACTCCTGTGCCGCCACTCCGAGCATCACCTGCGACGGAATGTAGCCGCCGCCCGTCAGTCCCGCACGCGGGAAGAGGCCCTGCGGCGTGTAGGCGGGCATTCCCAGGTTCTTCCAGTTCTGCGGCCGCTGGATGGTGAGGGCGCCGCGAACCGCCTGGTCGACGGCCCATTCGACCTGCCTCGGGGTGGGCTGGTAGCTCTGGTTCCGCGGATCGTTGCGCGGGACGGAGCAGGTCCGCTCCGCCTCCACCGGGTCGGACGGCGACCCGGCCGCCGCGGACGTCCGGGCACCGCCCTTCCCGAGCACCGGACCGGCCTTCCGGCCGGCCGAGGCGCCACCGGGCCGCACGAACAACCGGGGCTGCTCGCCGGTCGCGAGGACCTTCATCGTGAGCGTCAGCCCCCGCCGGCCGGCGGCGGGCACCGGGGCCGGTTCCCTTCCTCGGGACGGCGCGGCCGCGGTGCCCTGTTCGGTCGCCGAGATCAGCGCCGACCGGCCTCGGGAGGAGACTCTCGCCGTGCGCGGAACGTCCATCCTGGAGACCGCCGGCGGCAGAGCGGCGACCTTGGCCGGCCGGCCGGTCAGGAACACCCGCCCGTGCGAGCCGGCCTGGACGCCCACGCCGCCCAGCGCGCCGGCGGCCAGCTCTTCGGCCTGACCGGGCGTCCCCTCTGATCGCCTTACGGACACGCCCGCCGGCGCGGGTTGCATGTACACGACACCGCCGTCCGCGTCCGCCGCGAGGTGGAAGGGAACGCCGCTCGCCTTGGCGAGCGGCGTGCGTCGACCTCGTTTCGAGATCCGCACCAGCCGGTGGCCGTCCGCCGCGACGATTCCCCGCGCGGTCGGGATCGCGGAGGTCACCTGGCCGGTCAGCACCATCGCCGGGGCGAGGCGGCCGGTGGCGGCGTCGACCCTGGTCAGCCGGGTCTTCCCCGCGTTGCGTCCGTCGCTCCCCTCCTGTGTGACCACGGCGTCCTCACCGGTACCGCACCCGGGACTGAAGTAGGCAAGCGACGACTGCAGGGGCAGCTTCCGGACCGAACCGCTCACCAGGTCGACGACGGCGGTGAACGCGCCCCGGGCGTTGAGCGACGGCTTGTTCGTGAACGCCCGCGGCGCGTAGGCGGCCACGATGCGCCGTCCCGAGCCCGTGAGGCAGGCGTTGCCGATCCACTGATCGGCGTCGAACCCCGGTTCGGACAGTGTCGCGACCGTCCGCCACGCGTACCCGGTCTTCTCCTCGGCGACCAGGAGGTGGAAGCCGGACGCGTCTCCGGTCGTGGTCCAGACCCGGTCGCCCGATGAGCGCCACCCCGGTCCCAGCACCCGGTCGCGGACCTTGGGATCCACGGCCGGGCCGGGCCCGGCCGCCGGGGGCGCGGACGCGGCGGGGGACGGGGGCGCGGCGCTCGCGGGCGCCGCCGGCGCGAGCCCCACCCCCAGGAGAGCAGCGCCCAACCCCACCCCGAACCACGGAGCCCGCGCCATCACGTTGTTCTCCTCATGGAAAGCACACTCCTTTTTCGGAGCAAACCCGAGTCGAACCCGAGAGATTATCGAGCGTCCTTGCACGGCGCTTGCACGGAACTTGCACGGAACTCGCGACGATAATGCACGCCACTCTGAAAGCTGCCCTGACCAGGTATTCAACCCGGCCGCTTCCGGCCATAAGACATCCAGCGAGAGCCATATACTCCCCGCCGTGTGATGCAGATCACAGAGAATTTCCGAGAGGTCGGTTCATCCGCAACCACGGGCATCCATCGCCATGGGGCCCACCCAGCAGAAACACCGCCGAACACCCACTCGGCCAAGGCCCTTCCGAAGCGAGAATGCTTGCACATCTCCAACTTATCGGCCATTGACAGGCGCACATCGCCCGGATACAAGCTTGGAGGGCCACAAATCAGCGGGACCACCCACCGGACAATAGCGGCCGGGAGATGTTCGACGCCCTTCCGCCCCCCTCCCCGCCCGATGACCATCCCTTGCCAGTGGAGTCGAAATGCCGCATAAAACACGGTTGTTCATCGTTGCCCACGTAGGAGCACTGCTGGCCGTCGCATCCGCCGGTTGCGGATCGATGGGCGGAGAGCCGGCCATGCCGGGACCGGTCGCCACCCCCACCCCGACCAGCATGGCGCAGCTCCAGTTTCCGCTGGACGCCTATGCGCCTTCCCTCGTACAGAATGCACAGGAGGGCAGACTGGCGAGCCATCTAGCCAATCTGTGCCTGCGCCGATACGGGCTGCCGCCACTGTCTTCGGTGAATTTCTCAGAATCTATCGAGCAGAGCGTCCGGACCCAGCGATACAACCAGACGCGTCGATACGGGCTGACTGACCGGAAGACAGCAGAACAGTACGGCTATGGGACGCCAAAATGGACAGAGGGAGACACCAAGCCGCAATCCCTCGACGACGTTCCATCGGATATACTTCTCGTCCTCCGCGGTTCTCCGCGGGGCGCGAGCGAGGCACACTTCCGCGGGAAGCCCGTACCACCAGGCGGATGTTCAGGCGAGGCCAAGAAGATCATCGGCTTCGACGGCGACGGTTCGCACCTCGCAGAGGAACTGCAGGCGACAACGTTCCAGCGAATGCAGAACGAGCCGCGCGCACAGGCCGCTCTCGCCCAATGGTCGCAATGCATCAAACGCAAAGGCTACAACTATACCGACCCCTGGAACGCGGGGAACGGGTTCGGTGCTGAAGACGGCGAGTCGGGACCACCGACCACCGCGGAGATAAAGTCGGCGGTCGCCAGTGTCGACTGCAGCTACGCGGTCAATCTCCCAGGTGCCCTGTTCGCCGTCGAGGCCGACCTCCAGAACGTCGAGATCGAAAAGAACGCGGAAGCCCTGGAGAAGGAGAAGAAAAGGGTGGAGTCCCGCGCCCGGCACATCCAGTCGTTGGTGCGGAAGTACGGTGGCTGAGCTGATGGAACGGCAGCCGGTACCCGCTGACGGTGCGCCCGCGGCTTCGAAGGCCGCGGCCGGGCGCAGAGGTTCGGGAGAACCGCGCTCCGCGGTCCAGCGGCGGCAGCGCTTGATGCTGGGCGCGGCCTGTACCACGGCGGTGCTGTCGACCGCCGGGCTGATCGCGTCGACCTGGGTGAGGTCACCCGCCGAGGTGGCGGCGCAGACCGAGCCTCCCAAGGCCAGCGTGCTCACGGCACCCGTGGAGTCGAAGGCGCTCCAGCGCACCGTGATCCTCCGTGGCCGGTTCTCATCGGCGCGGACGTTGACGTTCGCGCCTTCGTCCGCCCTGAGCCCGGACGGCACCGGAGGCTCCGAAGGCGGTGATCTGCTGGTCACCAGGCGGCCCCGGAAGGCCGGTGACGAGGTGCGCCCCGGAATGCTGCTCGCCGAGGTCTCCTACCGCCCGGTCTTTGCCCTGCACGGGCGGATTCCGGCGCTCCGTGACCTGGTTCAGGGAATGCGCGGGCGTGACGTGGCGCAGTTGCAGGACGCCTTGGCGGAACTCGGCTACAGCCTCGGGCCCGATACGAGAGGCCGCTTCGGTGCCGGCACCGCAGCCGCCGTGAGACGGCACTACTCGAAGCTCGGCTACGCCGCCCCCACCGCGCCGGGCCGCGCCCCCACGAAGAACGACGACGGCGCACGAAGCCCCGGCGGCCTTCTGCAGCTACCGAAATCTGAAGTGATGTTCGTCCCGTCGTTTCCCGCGCGCGTCGTGACGGCCGGCGGTTCGGTCGGCCGGAAGGTCTCGGATGATCTGCTCGAACTCGCCGTCGGCGGTGTGCGGTTGACCGGGCACCTGGATCCGTCGGAGGACGACGTCGTCAAGCCCGGCCAGAACGTCCAGGTGGTGATCGAGGAAAGCGGCGACCGGTACCGCGGCGCGGTCGCCGAAGTCGGTGACCTGGTGACTCCCAAGGCTTCCGGGAAGTTGCGCCAACCCCCGTACATCCCGGTGGCGATAAGAGCGAAGGGCTCGTGGAAGCCCGGCCTCAACGGTCAGGACGCGCGGATCACGATCACCGCCCAGGCGACGGAGGGCAACGTCCTCGCGGTGCCGCTGAGCGCCGTCAACGCGCCTGCCGACGGCAGGACGTCGGTGACGGTCATATCGGCGGGCGGCGATCGGCGCCGTGTCCGGGTGAAGGCCGGGATGTCCGCGGACGGGTTCGTCGAGGTAGCCCCAGAGGGTGGAGCCCTCCGGGAAGGCGATCAGGTGGTGGTCGGCAGATGAAGCCCCTGATCGTGCTTGAGCGGATCGGCCGCACCTACAAGGGACCGCCTCCCGTATCGGCGCTGCACGAGATCAGCATGATCGTCGAGCGCGGCGAGTATCTCGCCATCGTCGGCCCGTCAGGCTCGGGGAAATCCACCCTGCTCAACGTGCTCGGGCTCGTGGACCGGGCCACGACCGGCCGTTACACGCTGGACGGTGTGGACGTTCTCGGCCTGAGTGACGCGGAACGGGCGGCCATGCGAGGCGGGCGCATCGGCTTCGTCTTCCAGGCGTTCCATCTGCTTCCCTACCGCAGCGCGCTGGAGAACGTGATGCTCGCCCAGCTCTACAGGTCCACGACCCGGGCCGCGAGGCTCGCCGCCGCACGGGACGCGCTGCGCCGGGTGGGGCTCCAGCACCGCCTGAACGCGCTGCCGACCACCCTTTCCGGAGGTGAGCAGCAGCGCGTCGCCATCGCACGGGCCCTGGCCAACCGCCCGCGGTTGCTGCTGTGCGACGAGCCCACCGGCAACCTCGACTCCGCCACCGCCGCCGCCGTCCTCGATCTCCTGGACGAACTGAGCGACGAGGGCCAGACCGTGCTGACGATCACCCACGACCCCCTGGTCGCCGGGCGAGCGCAGCGCGTGGTGACCATCCGGGACGGGCGGCTGACCGCCGAGGTGCTCCGGTGAGGCGGCGAGCGCGGCGGTGGGCGGTCGATGTCGCCCCGTCCCGGCTCTCCGTTCGCGACCTCGTCGGGGAGGCCGCCGCGGGCATCGCCCAGCGCCCCGGGCGTTCGGTGCTCACGATGCTCGGCACGGTTCTCGGGGTGGGCGCGTTCGTCGCGATCCTGGGCCTCACGGCCACCGCGTCCGGCCAGATCGGCAAGCAGTTCGACGCGCTGACCGCGACGACCGTCACCGTCAGCACGGCCGACGAAGGCGGTTTCGAGGAGGAACCGCCCGACCGGCCGGGATATGACACCGGCGCTGACCCCAGGACGTTCCCCGCCGATTCGGACGCGCGCATCACCCGGCTCAACGGGGTGGAGGCGGCCGGCACCTGGCGCCGAGTGCGTTTCGGAGGCGACCCGCTGATCGCCGCGTCCCCGGAAGTGCGCGCCGAGACCGAAGCCGACATCGGAGGGATCAGTCCGGTGTTCGCCGTCTCGCCGGGGATGCTGGACGCGGTCGGGGCATCGATCACACGTGGCACCCCCTACAACGGGTTTCACGACCGGCGGGCGGAGCGCGTTGCCGTGCTCGGCGCGACGGCCGCCCGGCGCCTCGGCATCACCCGGCTCGACTCGCGACCCGCGGTGTTCGTCGACCGGCGGGCGTTCACGATCGTCGGGATCCTCGCCGGCACCCGCCAGATGCCCGAGCTGCTGACGGGCGTCGTCATCCCGCGCGGCACGGCCGACCGGCTCTACGGTCCCGCGTCCCCGGACAACCCCGAGCAGATGCTGATCAGGACCCGGCTCGGGGCCGCCAAGCTCATCGCGGGGCAGGCGCCCACCGCCCTCCGGCCCGAACAGCCGGGCCTGTTCACCGCGGTCCCCCCACCGGACCCGCGGACCCTCCGCACCAGAGTGGACCAGGACCTGACCGGCCTGTTCCTCGTGCTCGCCGCGATCTGCCTCGTCATCGGGGCGGTGGGGATCGCCAACACCACGTTCGTCGCCGTTCTCGAACGCCGGGCGGAGATCGGTCTGCGCCGCTCGCTCGGTGCGCGCCCCGGGCATGTCGCCGCCCAGTTCCTCGCCGAGTCCACGACCCTCGGCCTGCTCGGCGGCATGGTCGGCACCAGCCTTGCCACCGCGACGGTCGTCGGCGTCGCCGTCGGCAAGGAGTGGACCGCCGTCCTCGAACCGGCCGCCGTGCTGCCCGCACCGCTGATCGGAGCCATGACCGGGCTCCTGGCCGGCATGTACCCCGCACTCCGGGCGGCCCGGATCGAACCGCAGGAAGCCCTCCGCCAGTAGGCCGCCCGGAACGCCCCGAGATCGATCAATGGAGGTTCATGCCACGGATTCCCGCCGAGACGACACCCACTGATCAGCTGAAACCCGCACCAAGGAAGGAGACGCGCATGAAGTACACCAATCGACGTTCACTCGCGGCCATGGCCACCGCGGCGCTGACCATGAGCGGAACCATCGGCCTCACGGCCGGCTCGGCCCAGGCCGGCGACGCATGGAATATCAGCGAATGGGATTCGTGGGGGCAGCCCTGCGGCACCTACCTCTGCCTGTACTACTACCCGGGCCTGTGGGGCGCGAGTTGGCGGCCGGCCCACTACAACGACAAGGACCTGAGCGGAAACAAGTTCTACGACAGCGGCTATTTCGGGTCGGACGGCGCTGGACTGATCGTCGAGGACAACGCAGCATCCGCGGGGAACCGCACGACCAACTGCTGGCTCTACATCTGGCCGTACAGGAACATGATGGGCTACGGCAACCGACTCGCACCCCGCCATGCCGGCGACTTCACCGAAGGTGGTCTGTACCACCTGCGGAACAACGCATCGTCCGTCCAAATGCTGGAGTGCAAGTAGTCTCACCTTGCGGGGTGGGCGAGCATCCTCGCCCACCCCGCAAGACCAGGTAGCCCTCCGGCCGGTTGGTTTCCTCCCCGGCACGGCACGGGCTCACTCCACGGCGGGCGGGGCGTAGGTCAGGCCCATCTCCGAGGCCACCTCGCCGAGCATCAGCTCGAACATGGGGGCGGCGTCGGACAGGGCGAACTCCAGGTGCCCGAACACCTCCAGGCTGACCCCGCCCTGGAGCCTCGTCCAGCACTTGAGGAACTGCTGGATCACGCCGAGCGGGAGCTCGACGCCGAGGACCTCGTCGCGGTATCGGCGCAGCTGCTCGCGCAGGCCGGGGTCGATGTCGCCGTCGGCCATGACCGGGAACGGGCTCTTCCTCCAGAGCTCCAGGAAGAGCGACAGGAACGTCCAGCCGAACCGGCGGGCGCACTCCTCGGCGAAGTCGACCTCCTCCTGGTGCGCGGCGCCGCGCACGGGCACGCCGAAGAGCAGGGAGTACTCGCGCGGGTGCGCCAGCGCCCAGAGCCGGAACTGCCGGGCCACCGTCATGAACTTGCCGCTCATGTCGCCCGCCGGCACGTCCTTCATGGCCGCGTCCAGCTCCGTGGTCAGCTCGGTGAACAGGTCGCCGACCAGGTGCCGCAGCAGCTCGCCGTGGCTGCCGAAGTAGCGGTAGAGCGCGGGGGCGGTCATGCCCATCTCGCGGGCGATGGCGCGCAGCGTCACCGCGTCGGGGCCCTCCTCGACGAGGATCCGGCGGGCGGTCTCGGAGATCTCCCGGACCGTCGCCGCACGCAGGCGATCACGACGCGATCCCACCACGCCTCCTCTCACCGTCCGGTGCCCGGCCGGGTCCGGCCGCCCTCGCATGATCCCGCAAAAACACCCTTGACGACAGCTAACGCTGTATGCGAAGTTAACGCTGTTCTCAGTTTACGGCGTTCACTGAAATTACTCAAGGTAACGAGGCTGGGGGAAAGAGCCATGTTCGATCGATGGGGCAGGTGGGTGCACCGGCGCCGGCGGTGGGTGCTCGCCGTCGCCGGCGCCGCGCTGGTGTTCGCCGCGGTGTGGGGTACGGGCGTGTTCGGCGCGCTGACCTCCTCCGGCGGCTTCGACACCCCGGGCAGCCAGAGCGCGGAGGCCGCGCGGATCGCCGAACGCGACCTCGGGCGGGACCAGGCGGACGTCGTGGTCCTCTACCAGGGCCGGACGACCGTGGACGACCCGTCCTTCCGGACGTCGGTGGAACGCGCGCTGGCCGCGCTGCCGTCGGACAAGGTCGCCAAGGCCAGCACGTACTGGACGACCAACGCGCCGCAGTTCGTGAGCCGGGACCGCAAGGCGACCTACGCCGTCCTGCAACTGGCCGGCTCCGACGAGGCCGCCCGCGAGGACGCCTACAAGGCGATCCGGGACGACCTCACCGAGGTCGGCGGCGGCCTCACCGCGAAGGCGGGCGGGGCGGTCGGCACCGGGGTCGCGATCAACGAGCGCGTCTCGTCCGACATCGGCCGGGCCGAGGGCATGGCGATGCCGGTCCTGCTGGTGCTGCTGGTGCTCATCTTCGGCGGGCTGGTCTCGGCGAGCCTGCCGCTGCTGGTCGGCGGACTGGCCGTCCTGGGCTCGTTCACCGCGCTGCACGCGCTCACCTACGTCACCGACGTGTCGATCTTCGCGGTCAACATCACCACGTTCCTCGGGCTCGGCCTCGCGATCGACTACGGGCTGTTCATGGTCAGCCGGTTCCGCGAGGAGATCGGCCGGGACGGCGCCACCGCCGAGGACGCGCTGGCCGCCACGATGGCCACGGCCGGGCGCACCGTCGCGGTCTCCGGCGTCACGGTCGCCGTGTCGCTGTCCGGGCTGCTGCTGTTCGACCAGAACTTCCTGGTCTCCATGGGCTACGGCGGCATCGCCACCGTGCTGGTCTGCATGGCCGGGGCGCTGACCGTGCTGCCCGCGCTGATGGCCGTCCTCGGCCCGAAGGTGAACGCGCTGCCGATCCGGCGGCGCCGGGCGGCCGCCGGGCGGACCGACGGCTGGTGGGGACGGGTCGCGCGCAGCGTGATGCGCCGCCCCGTCGTCTACATGGTCGCGACCGTGGCGCTGCTCCTCGCGCTCGGCGCCCCGTTCCTGCGCATCAACTGGGGCGGCGTGGACGCGAAGGTGCTGCCGGACGGCGCGGACGCGCGGGTCGTCGCCGAGACGCTGGAGGCGCGGTTCCCGCGCAACGCCACCAGCCCGATCGAGGCCGTCGTGACCGGGACGTCCGACCGGGCCGCGGTCCAGGCGTACGGGGCCCGCCTGGACGCGCTGCCCGGCGTCACGGACGCGGCGGTGACCGGCGCCAAGGGGACGACGACGCGCATCGCGCTGCGCTACGACGCCGACCCGAACTCCGGCGCCGCCCGCGACCTCGTCCAGCGGGTGCGGGACGTCCCGCCGCCGCCCGGCGCGCGTGCCCACGTCGGCGGCCAGACGGCCGACGTGGTCGACCAGCTCTCCAGCATCGGCGCGACGCTGCCGTGGCTGGCCCTGCTCGTCGGCGGCGCCACCTTCCTCCTGCTGTTCCTGGCGTTCGGGTCGGTGCTGCTGCCGCTGAAGGCGATCGTCATGAACATCCTGTCGCTGTCGGCCACCTTCGGCGCGGTCGTGCTGGTCTTCCAGGACGGCCACCTGTCCGGCCCGCTGGACTTCACCGCGACCGGCGCGATCTCCCCCGCGATGCCGATCCTCATGCTGGCGATGCTGTTCGGGATCTCGATGGACTACGAGGTGTTCCTGCTGTCGCGGGTCCGCGAGCAGTACGACCTGACCGGCTCCAACACCGCGGCCGTCGCCTCCGGCGTGCAGCGCACCGGCGCCATCATCACCAGCGCGGCGCTGCTGTTCATCGTGGTGATCGGCGCGTTCGCGACGTCCGGCATCACGTTCATCAAGATGACCGGGGTCGGGATGGCCGTGGCGATCCTGCTGGACGCGACGGTCGTCCGGGCACTGCTCGTGCCCGCCACGATGCGGCTGCTCGGCCGCGCCAACTGGTGGGCGCCCGGCCCCCTCGCCCGGCTCTACGGCCGGTACGGGATCCGGGAGGGCGACGCCCCGGCCCCGTCGCGGCTGGAGCCCGTGGGCTGACCCCCGCACCGGTGGCCGGCACCGCGAAAGTGCCGGCCACCAATCCACCAGAACCGCTTGTGGACTCCCTCGCCCGGCGGAAGACTGAACGTCATTCCACCGGCTCCACCCTCGCGTGACGCGCGCCGCGACGGCCCCTGCCCGGCGGATCCCCGAACCCCTGTCCCGTGCCGGGATGTTCCTTTGGAGGCATCATGTCCGCGCTGCTGATCACCGACGACACGGCGCTCGCGCACCTGGAGCGGCTCACCGACGTCCTGCGCTCCGCGGGCTGGGCGGTCGAGGTCGCCGCGCCCGCCGACCGGCGCCCGTCCGCGCTCATCGCCGACCCGCGGCTGCCGCGGGTGAACGAGAGCGTCATCGCCGTGCGGGAGCGGTCCGGCGACGGCTGGTCCTACTGCTACGGCTGGGGCGAGCGGATCGCGTCCTGCGACGACCCGTCCGGCGCGGCCGCCGCCATCGGCCGGGTGCTCGCCGCCCGCCGCGACAACTGACCCGCCCGGCGCACGCACCCGGCGGGGGTTCAGGCCGACTTGCGGCTGCGGCTCTTCGCCGGCTCCTTCTTCGCGCCGCTCTTCGCCGACGACGCCTTGCGCGCGGCGGGCTTCTTCTCCGCCGCCTCCTTGCCGGACGCCGCCTTCCCGCCCTTCTCGCCGCGGCTCTTCTTGGCCGCCTCGACGCTCGCGCGCAGCGCGCTGAGCAGGTCCGCGGCGGGCTCCTCCGGGCCCTCCTCGGCGGGGCGCGCGACCTCCCGGCCCTCGACCTTGGCGTCGATCACCGCCTGGAGGGCCTCGCGGTAGGCGTCCTTGTACTCGCCCGGGTCGAACTCCCCCTCCATCGACTCGATCAGCGAGGTCGCCATCGACAGCTCCTGCTTGCGGACCTCGATGTCCTCCTCCAGGAAGGGGAACTCCGGCGCGCGGACCTCGTCCGGCCACAGCATGGTCTCCAGGACGAACACGCCCTCGCGGACCCGGAGCGTCGCGAGCGACTCGCGCTGCCGCAGCGCCACCTTGACGATCGCGACCTGCCCGGAGCTCTCCAGCGCGTCGCGCAGCAGCACGTACGGCTTGGCGCCCTGCGCGTCGGGCTCCAGGTAGTAGGACTTCGCGAAGTAGATCGGGTCGACCTCCTCGCGCTCCACGAACTGCAGGACGTCGATCCGGCGGCTGGACGACAGCGGCAGGTCGGCGAAGTCCTCGTCGGTGAGGATGACCATCTCGCCGCTCGGCAGCTCGTACCCCTTGGCGATGTCGGAGTACGGCACCTCCTCGCCGTCGACCGTGCACACCCGCTTGTACTTGATGCGCCCCCCGTCCTCCCGGTGCACCTGGTGGAAGGCGACGTCCCGCTGCTCGGTCGCCGAGTAGAGCTTCACCGGTATGGTCACCAGACCGAAGGAGATCGCGCCCTTCCAGATACTGCGCATGATCCGTCCTTACCCAGCACGTTCCTGCCCCTAGCGTCGCAACGCCGTTCGATTTGCGCCACAAGGGCGTCGTGATCCTTTCCCCGTGCGGCGGGACGGGGTAAGACGGCGGTATGACCATGCCGTGGCCCGTCGAGCCGATGATGGCCTCCACCGGGGACCTCCCCTCCGACGGCGGGAAGTGGGGCCTGGAGCTGAAATGGGACGGGGTGCGCGTCCTGTCGCACGTGTCCGCCGACGGCGTCCGGGCCGTCGGGCGGCGCGGCGGCGAGGTGACGAGCCGCTACCCCGAGCTGTCCGCCCTCGCCGACCTGCTGCCCGACCACGACGTCGTCCTGGACGGCGAGGTCGTCGCCTTCCGGGAGGGGCGGCCCAGCTTCGAACGCCTCCAGCGCCGCATGCACGTCGAACGCCCCGATCCGCGACTCATCCGCGAGGTGCCCGTCCGCTACGTGGTCTTCGACGTCCTCTTCCTGGACGGGCACCTCCTGTACGACATGCCGTACGCCGACCGCCGCTCGGTGCTGTCGGAGCTGGACCTCGCCGGCACCGGCCCCGTGGAGGTGCCCCCGTACCTGCACGGCGGCGACCAGGCGCAGGTGGAGGAACTGCTCGCCTTCACCCGCGAGCAGCAGATGGAAGGACTGCTCGCCAAGCGCCTCGACTCTCCGTACCGTCCAGGGCGCCGCGTCGACTTCTGGCGCAAGGTGAAGAACTTCCTGACGCGCGAGGTCGTCATCTGCGGGTGGAAGCCCGGGAAGGGCCGCCGCGAGGGAGGCGTGGGCTCGCTGCTGCTAGGCGAGTACGACCTGAAGGGGCTGCTGGGCTTCGTCGGGCACGTCGGCACGGGCTTCAGCGACCGCGCGCTGGACGACCTCTACGAGACGCTGTGGCCGCTGCGCCGTCCGACCAGCCCCTACGACGAGCCCGTTCCGCGCGAGTTCGCCCGCGACGCCCAATGGGTTGAGCCCCGGCTCGTCGGGGAGGTCGCGTACAGCGCCCGGACCAGGGACGGCCGCCTCCGCTTCCCGTCCTGGCGGGGCCTGCGTGACGACAAGGACCCCCTGGAGGTCACGAGTGAGCAGTAAGAGGACCGCCGTCGACGTGGACGGCCGTCAGCTCTCCCTCTCCAACCTCGACAAGAACCTGTACCCGGAGTTCACCAAGGGCGAGGTCATCGACTACTACGCCCGCATCGCCCCGGTCATGCTCCCCCACCTGAAGGACCGCCCCGCGACCCGCATCCGCTGGCCGGACGGGGTCGACGACGGCAAGTTCTTCGAGAAGAACGCCCCCTCCCACACCCCCGACTGGGTCCGGACGGCGACCGTCCCCACCCCCGGCAGTTCGAAGGGCCGCGACACCCTCGACTTCGTCGTGGTCGACGACCTCGCCACGCTCGTGTGGTGCGCGAACCTCGCCGCGCTGGAGCTGCACGTCCCGCAGTGGAAGGTGGGGCCGCGCGGCAAGGTGCACACCCCCGACCTCGTGGTCTTCGACCTCGACCCCGGACCGCCCGCCACGGTCGTGGAGGCGTGCGAGGTGGCCGCCCTGCTGCGCGACGTGCTCGCCGAGGACGGCCTCGACTCCTACCCGAAGACGAGCGGCAAGAAGGGCCTGCACCTCTACGTCCCGATCGAGGAGCCCGAGGACGCGGAGCGGACGTCCGAGTACGCCAAGGCCGCCGCGCAGCGCCTGGCCGAGGAGAACCCCCGGCTGGTCGTGGCGAAGATGGACAAGCGGCTGCGCAAGGGGAAGATCTTCGTCGACTGGAGCCAGAACAACCCGGCCAAGACGACCGTGGCGCCCTACTCGCTGCGCGCCGGAAGCCGCCCGTCGGTGTCGACTCCGATCACCTGGGACGAGCTGGAGTCGTGCCGGGACGCCGCCGAGCTCGTCTTCGGCCCGGACGACGTCCTCACCCGAGTGGACAAGCACGGCGACCTCCTGGAACCCCTTTTGAAGGACCACCGGCCGCTGCCCTGAGCGACTTCCGCGATCCGCGTGCCCTATGTGTTCGAATCGGCACGCTCCGGGACCGCGGTCCGTCACCATGGTGCGCGGGGACACCACCGGTGGAAGGAAGGACCGTTGTCGCACAACCACCACTACGACGCCGTAGTGCTGGGCGGGGGGACCGCGGGCGAGCTGGTCGCGACCGGCCTCGCCCGCGCCGGGAGGGACGTCGCGCTCGTCGAGAGCCGCCTCGTCGGCGGCGAGTCGCCGTACTTCGCGTGCGTCCCGTCCAAGTCGCTGCTGCTGTCGGCGCGCCGCGGCGAGACCTGGGAGGCGGCCGTCGCCCGCCGGGACGGCCTGGCCGGGCACCGGGGCGACGCCCCCGCCGTCGCGCGGATGGCCGAGGAGGGCGTGACCGTGCTGCGCGGCCGGGGCCGGATCCTCGAACCCGGCCGCATCGAGGTCGACGGCGCCGTGCACGGCTTCGGCGACCTCGTCGTGTGCACCGGCAGCGAACCGGTCATCCCGCCCGTCGAGGGCCTGGCCGACGTGCCGCTGTGGACGAGCGCCGAGGCCCTGTCGGTCCCCGACCTGCCGCGCCGGCTGGTGATCCTCGGCGGCGGCCCGGTCGGCTGCGAGCTGGCCCAGGTCTACGCGGCGTTCGGGTCGCAGGTCGCGGTCGTCGAGGCGTCCGGGCGGCTGCTGACCGCGGAGGCGCCGTTCGCGGGCGAGGTGCTGGCGGACGCGCTGCGCCGGATGGGCGTCGACCTGCGGCTGGGCGCCGCCGTCGCCGACGTGGAGCGCAAGGACGTCGGGGTGCGGCTGTGGCTGTCGGACGGCGGCACCCTCGACGCCGACCGCGTCCTCGTCGCCGCCGGGCGCCGTCCCCGCGTGGAGGGCCTCGGGCTGGAGGACCTCGGCGTCGACGTGGTCCCCGGCCGCGGGATCCCCGTCGACGCGACGTGCCGCGTCCCGTCCGGCGGGGGCAGCGTGTGGGCGGCCGGCGACGTCACCGGCATCGCGCGCACCACGCACGCCGCCCGCTACCAGGCGCAGGTGGCGCTGTCGAACCTCCTCGGGAACCGGCGCGAGGCCGACTACCGCGCCATCCCCCGCGTCGTCTACACGACGCCCTCCGTCTACTCGGTCGGGATCTCCCCCAGGCAGGCGGAGGAACTCGGCATAGACCTCCTCACCGCCGGGTACGACCTCGCCGCGACGGCCCGGGCGGCGGTCGAGGCCGACGAGCGCGGCCGGGTGGAGCTGTACGCCGACCGCGCCCGCGGACTGCTGGTCGGCGCCGCCGCCGCAGGACTCAACGCCGAGGAGTGGATGAGCGAGATCGCGCTGGCCATCCGAGCCGAGACGCCGCTGAGCCTGCTCGCCGACGTCGTCCACGCGTTCCCGACGCACGGCGAGTCCGTCGAGGCGCCGCTGCGGGAACTGGCCGGACGACTGTGAACCGCGAGCCGGCCGTCCACCCGGGACGACCGCGGACCCTGGAGGAGGACCCCTGATGAGCGAGACCGACGACCTGGAGCAGCCCGCCCCCGACGAGGCCAACGAGGCCGACGCCGCCGAGCAGCGCGCCGTCCTCGACGAGGAGGGCGGAGTCGAGCGGGGCCCGATACCGGACGACGCGAACGAGGCCGACGCGGCCGAGCAGCGGCTCGAGGTCCGGCTCGACGAGGACGACTACCGCTGACCCGCGTTGGCGTCCGGCACAGGAAGGAAGGCCGGCGGAAGACTCGGTGCACGACCGCGCCGCGCTTCGCCGGGAATACACTGACCTGCGCGAAGGAACGCCGGCGGGCGCGGCCCGTGACCAACGGAGTTACTCGCGCGTAGGATGATGAGATTGTTTCCCGGCGACGGACGACCCCCATCCGTCCCAAGATTCGGTGATCGGAGAGTGTGGTGACCGCGACCCCGGACGCCCGCCCCCGTGGCACGAGACTGCCGCGACTGGCACGCCGCAAGCAGCTGCTCGGCGCGGCCCAGGAGGTGTTCGTCGCGCAGGGGTACCACGCGGCGGCGATGGACGAGATCGCCGAGCGTGCGGGCGTCAGCAAGCCGGTGCTCTACCAGCACTTCCCGGGCAAGCTGGAGCTGTACCTGGCGCTGCTGGACGAGCACGCCGAGGCCCTGGTGAAGATCGTCCGCGAGGCGCTGGAGTCCACCACGGACAACAAGCTGCGCGTGCAGGCGAGCATGCAGGCCTTCTACGACTTCGTGGCGGGCGACGGCGAGGCGTACCGGCTGGTCTTCGAGTCCGACCTGCGCAACGTCGCGCCCGTCCGGGCCCGCGTCGACCGCGCCAACCAGCAGTGCGCCGAGATGATCGCGCAGGTCATCGCCGAGGACACCAACGCCCCGGCCGAGGAGGCGCACCTGCTCGGCATGGGCCTGGTCGGCATGGCCGAGGTCAGCGCCCGCTTCTGGCTCTCCCAGCACCGCGCGATCCCCAAGGACACCGCCGAGAAGATCATCGCTCGGCTGGCCTGGCGCGGCATCTCCGGCTTCCCCCGCACCACCGACCAGGGCTGACCGCCGCCGGGGGTGAGGGAAAGTTCACCCTCGGCACAACCGGGCGTCGGCGCGTCCGGCGATCTCCGTGCGACCATCGGAAGGCGAGCCCGCCGGCGGTCGGCGGGACGCGCCGGACGACGGGAGGCAGCGCGTGCAGGTTCGCATCGGGGTCCAGAACGTGGCCAAGGAGCTCGTGGTCGACACCGACCAGACGGCCGACGAGGTGCAGGACGCGCTGAAGGCGGCCCTCGCCGACGCGCAAGGCGTGCTGGTGCTGAAGGACCGCCGCGCCGGCCGGGTCGTCATCCCCGGGGCCCGCGTCGGCTACCTGGAGATCTCCGAGGACGAGCAGCGCAGCGTGGGCTTCGGCACGCAGTACGCCTGAGCCGCCGGACCCGGGTTTTACCCCCTTCCCACTCTCCTTGACCTGGGTTTTGTTTCAACCTGGCAGGAGGGGCATATCGACCACCGACCCGGGCCACCGGCCCACGGAAAGGAATGGTTGATCGATATGCTCACGACGATCCTTTGGTTCATCGTGGTCGGTGCCGTCATCGGAGCCGTCGCGCGGCTTCTCGTCCCCGGCCGCAACCCGATCGGCATCCTGCTGACGATCCTCATCGGTGTCGCCGGCGCCATCCTCGGCGGCGTCGTCGCGGACGCCCTCGGCGCCGGCACCATCGTCGCGCTGGTGTTCGCGGTGGTGATCGCCGCGCTCGGCGTGGCGGCGCTGACCGCGATGAACACCCGAGGCCACGGCCGCGGCCGCGGGTGGCGGACCAAGCACCGGACGTTCTGACCCCGCGCCACCCCGATGGAAGCCCTCGCCCCGGCGGGGGCTTCCGTCGTTCCGGATGTCCGGATGTGGCCGTCGCCGCGCCGCCCCCCGGCCGGTCCGGAACCCCCGTCCCGCCGGGCCTATAACGCCTGGCGGGCCCGGGACGGAATAGATGAAACCATGGAAACGTTGGGCACGGTGACCGGCTATTGGTGTAAGCGACTAACGGTCGGTACACTGCGTCGCGGAGTGTGACCGCACGCAGCCACAGCGAGTGACTGCTTTCAACCCCTGACTGCGGTCGCCGAAGGATTTTGATCAACGGCTGGTCCCTCCCGCGCGAGCGCGCGGCCACAGGAACGGCGGACAACGCCGACTGGGCGGCGTCACGCCGGCGAGCCGCGCCGCACCCGGGAGCGGAGACCCCGCATATTGGAGGCTGAAAGCCCTGACTACCTTTCGTGAACTCGGGGTCGTACCCGAGATAGCAGACGCCCTCGAAGCCGAAGGCATCGTGGAGGCGTTCCCCATCCAGGAACTCGCCCTGCCCATCGCACTGGGCGGGCACGACATCATCGGCCAGGCCCGCACGGGCACCGGCAAGACCCTCGCGTTCGGCGCCGCGCTGCTGCAGCGCATCGAGCACGGCGGCCGCGAGCCGCGCGCGCTCGTCGTCGCACCGACCCGCGAGCTGGCCCTCCAGGTCACCGACGACCTGCTCGTCGCCGGCGGCAAGCTCGGCACGCGCGTCCTGTCGGTGTACGGCGGCCGCGCCTACGAGCCGCAGATCGAGGCGCTGCGCGAGGGCGTCGACGTCGTCGTCGGCACCCCGGGCCGGCTCCTCGACCTCGTGAAGCAGAAGCACCTCGACCTGTCCAAGGTCGAGATCCTGGTGCTGGACGAGGCCGACCGCATGCTCGACCTCGGCTTCCTGCCCGACATCGAGCGCATCGTCCAGCGGATCCCGGCGCAACGACAGACGATGATGTTCTCGGCGACCATGCCGGGCGAGATCGTCGCGCTGTCGCGCAAGTACCTGACCCGTCCCACCAACGTGCGGGCCGAGTCGCACACCGAGTCGGACGCGACACCGCAGGTCGTCCAGCACGTCTTCCAGGCCCACCAGATGGACAAGCCGGAGATGATCGCCCGCCTGCTGCAGGCCGAGAACCGCGGGCTGACAATGATCTTCTGCCAGACCAAGCGGGCGTGTGACCGGGTGGCCGCCGACCTCGCGCAGCGCGGCTTCGACGCCGCCGCCGTGCACGGCGACCTCGGGCAGAGCCAGCGCGAGCGGGCGCTGCGCGCGTTCCGCAGCGGCAAGATCGGCGTGCTGGTGGCCACCGACGTGGCGGCCCGCGGCCTCGACGTCGACGACGTCACCCACGTCGTCAACTACGAGTGCCCCGACAGCGCCGACACCTACGTGCACCGCATCGGCCGGACGGGCCGCGCGGGCAAGGAGGGCATCGCCGTCACGTTCATCGACTGGTCCGATCTCGTCCGGTGGAAGCTGATCAACAGCACGCTCGACCTGCCGTTCGCCAACCCGGAGGAGACCTACTCGACGTCCCCGCACTTCTTCGAGGTGCTCGGCATCCCCGCCGGCACGAAGGGGACGCTGCCCGCCGACAAGCGCAACGGCCGCGCGGGGCTGGACGCCGAGGAGCTGGAGGACATCGGCGAGACGGGCAAGGTCCGCAGCCACGACCGCGGCCGCGACCGTGACCGCGACCACGAGCACGAGCGTCCCCGGCCGCGCCGCCGCAAGCGCGACCGCACCCGCACGCGGGCCGGCAAGCCGGTCGAGGCGACCGCGGCGCAGGCCGAGCCCGCCGGAGACGACAACGTCGTCGACGCGGTCGCGACCGAGCGCAAGCGCAGCCGCACCCGCCGCCGCACCCGCGCCGGCAAGCCGGCGACGACCGGGAGCGGTACCGCCGAGGCGTCGCAGACCGCCTGATCGGGCGAGGAGCACCGGCCGCGAGACTCAACTCGGTCTCGCGGCTCGCGTTCCGTCCGGGCCTCCCACCTCGCGCATCCTGAGGGCGAGGCCCGGATGATCGGTGACGAGGACGGCGACCCGCGGATCGCCGAGGAACCGGCGCATGACGGGCTCGGCGTTGACCGTCCAGATCATGGCGGGGATCCCGGCGCGTCCGCACTGGCGCAGCACGCCGACGCGGGCGAGCCGGTGGTTGAGGGCGACCATGTCGGCCCCCGCCCGCCGGATCAGGCGCAGCGGCGCGAAGTCGTGCGCGGCGCCCCGCTCCCACAGGTTGCGCCCGACCGACAGGGCCGTGCGCACCCCGGGGAAGCTCTTCTTGATCTCCATGAGGGACGTGACCTCGCGGGTCGTCACCACGAAGTTCTCCGTGCCGAACGCCTCCACGGCGAGCGCCACGGTCTCGTGCTCGCAGCCGCGCTCCTTGAGGTCGAGGTGCCCCTGGGCCCGGCCCGCGATGATCTTCATGGCGTCGGCGACCAGCGGCACGGGGCGCACCGCGAGTTCCTGGATCCGCGCGTAGCTGAGCCGGTTCAGCCGGAGCCCGCCGATCTCAGGGTCGTGGTGGACGACGAGGCGGCCGTCCCCGGTCCGCCTGATGTCGATCTCCACGTACTCGGCGCCGGACGCGGCGGCCTCGCCGAGACCTGTCAGGCCCGCCTCGTCACGGCGGTGCGCGGAGATGGCAGGCATGGCGACCACGCTGGCGACGCTACCACCGAAGATTTCTTACCGAAGCACGTAGCCACCCATTGACTAAGGTTTCCACCGTGAGTACGCCCCGGTTCGTGAGTCTGCCCCCCGGTGTTCGCCGGACGACCGTCGAGACCTCCCGCGGCCCGTTCGCCGCGCTGGAGGCCCTCCCGGGATCGGGCGCGCCCGACCGCTGCCCCGCCCTCCTCGTCCCCGGCCTCACCGGGAGCAAGGAGGACTTCCTCGCCGTCCTGGAGACCCTCGCCGCGTCCGGCCGCCGCGTCGTCGCGATCGACATGCGCGGGCAGTACGAGACGCTCGGCCCCGACGACGAGAGCGCCTACACCCGCGCGGCCCTCGGCGCCGACGTCGCGGCCCTCCTGACGGCCCTCGGCCCGGACCCGGTGCACCTGGTCGGCCACTCCTTCGGCGGCCTGGTGTGCCGCGAGGCCGTGCTCTCCGGGGCCCGCCCCGCGTCCTTCACCGTGATGAGCTCGGGGCCCGCCGCCGTCGGCGGCCAGGCCGCCGCCAGGGCCCGCGCCCTGCGCGACGCCATCCCCGAGCTCGGCATGGAGCAGATCTGGGAGCTCAGCCTCGAACCCGACTACCTCGGCCGCGGCGTCCAGCGCGAGATCGTCGCCTTCCTCAAGGCCCGCACCCTCGGCAACTCCGAGAAGGGCCTGACCCGCATGGCCGACGAGATCCTCACCGCCCCCGACCGCGTCGACGAGCTGGCCAAGCACTGCGCCGACACGGGCCTGCGCACCCTCGTCCTCTACGGCGAGGACGACGACGCCTGGGACCCCCGCGAGCAGGCCGCGATGGCCGAAAGGCTCAACGCCTCCAAGGTCGTCATCCCCGGCGCCGCCCACTCCCCCGCCTGGGACGCCCCCGAAACCACCGCCGCCGCCCTCCTGTCCCACTGGTCCGACACCGAACGCACCCTCAAGTAGCCGCGCCCGGCGGACCGCTCCGTCATCCGAGTTCGGCGAGGTCCTGCTCGGTCAGGGTGAGGGCGCCGGCCGCGATGTTCTCCTCCAGGTGGGCCGGTGAGCCCGTGCCGGGGATCAGGAGGATGTTCGGGGAGCGGGCGAGGAGCCATGCCAGGGCCACCTGCGGGACGGTCGCGCCGTGCCGGGCAGCGACGGCCTCCAGGTGCTCCGCCGTGACCGGGGCGAACCCGCCGACGGGGAAGAAGGGGACGTAGGCGATCCCCGCCTCCGCACAGGCGTCCACGAGCGGGTCGTCGTCCCGCTGGGACACGTTGTAGAGGTTCTGGACGCATGCGATCGGCGCGATCCCGCGGGCCTCGGCGAACTCGGCCGGGGTGACGTTGGAGACTCCGAGGTGGCGGATGAGGCCCTCCTCCCGGAGCGCGAGCAGCGTTTCCAGGGGTCCGGCCAAGGGCGTCTCGCTCCGGTCGAGGTCGCCCATCCGCAGGTTCACCACGTCCAGGCGGTCGACTCCCAGCGAGCGCAGGTTGGCCTCCACGCCGCGACGCAGGCCGTCCGGGGTGAGGCCCTTCTTCCGCTCCGCGGGAAGGGCGAGATCAGAGCCCTCGACCAGCGCGCCCACCTTGGTGACGATCACGAGGTCGTCCGGATAGGGGTGCAGGGCCTCCCGGAGCAGCTCGTTCGCCGCCACTCCGCCGCGCGAGTAGTAGTGCGAGGTGTCGATGTGGTTCACCCCGAGCTCCACGGCCCGGCGCAGGATGCCCAGCGCGGTCTCCCTGCCGGGCGGGTCTCCCTTCGGCCATCCGGTCAGCTTCATCGCGCCGTAACCGATCCGCGCGACCTTCAGGTCTCCGCCCAGCGTCCAGCTTCCAGCAGTCA
Organism: Spirillospora sp. NPDC049024; assembly: GCF_040649235.1. NCBI lineage: Bacteria > Bacillati > Actinomycetota > Actinomycetes > Streptosporangiales > Thermomonosporaceae > Spirillospora > Spirillospora sp. NPDC049024. The sequence continues at coordinate 53,579 of NZ_JBEZFD010000013.1, read as the reverse complement.
TGATCATTCATGCTAGCTCGCAGGGCGTCAGCGCGGAGATCGTCGCCGCCTTGACCTCAAGTCTGGTCGAGGTTCTACGGTCGGGGCCGTGAGCACTTACCTGGTGACCGGGGCGACGGGGCGGGTGGGGCGGCACGTCGCCGCGTCCTTGGCTGAGGCGGGCCATGACGTCCGGGCGCTGGTCCGCGGCACTGCGGGCGTGCCCGCCGGGGTCGAGGCCGTCAAGGGAGACCTCGGCTCCCCTGAGACGCTGGAGCGCGCTGCTCAAGGGGTGGACGCCGTCTACCTGATGTGGCCCGGCCTGCCGGTGGACTCGCGCGCCGTCGAGGCGATCGCGCGCAACGCCCGGCGCGTCGTCTACCTCTCCACGGACGTGGCCGACCTCGCGGACGGCGAGCCCGCCGCGTCCTTCCATCAGGAGATCGAGCGGCTGATCCGCGGGTCGGGGCTCGCCTGGACGTTCGTGCGCGCGATCGATTTCGCCGCCAACACCCTTGCGTGGGCCGACCAGATCAGGCGGGGCGTCGTCCGCCGGCCCTACGGGGACGCCGCGCGCTCCCTGATCCACGAACGGGACATCGCGGACGTCGCCGTCCATGCCCTCACCACCCCCGGCCACGACGGGGCCGCCTACGTCGTCACCGGCCCCGAGTCGCTCACCCACCGGGAGCAGGTCCGCATCATCGGAGAGGTCGTCGGACGCGAGGTGCGCTGGGAGGACCTGCCCCCGGAGATCGCCCGCGAGCAGCTGACCGCCGCCTGGGGCGACGCCGCCTTCGTCCAGGCCCGGCTGAAGGCCTGGCAGGGCTTCGTGGAGGAGCCGGAGCGCGTGACCGACACCGTCGAACGCCTCCTCGGCCGCCCGGCCCGCACCTTCCGCCAGTGGGCGGAAGACCACGCCGCCGACTTCCGCTGACGGGATTCCCGCCCGCGGGGTCCGCCACGACCGGCGCGTGGGGGCCTGGCCCTCTCCCCGGCGGGCCCCTGGGAGCTCCTGAAGGACCACTGCGCGGCTCCCTAGCCGATTCGCCGCTTCATGGCGCCCCGGATGAGCCCCATTCGCCCAACGTTCGCCTGCGCGATCTCCGAAGGCCAACCGCGCTCCTTAGCTTCCTCTTGCCGGAGGGCGAGCAAGGGAGAGCGCCATGGAGCACAGCCCCGCAGTCCGGGGTCGCGGGATCAGGAAGACCTTCGGGGACGTGGTCGCGCTCGACGGCGTCGACCTCGACGTGGCCGAGGGGCAGGTCCACGGCCTGGTCGGCCCCAACGGCGCGGGCAAGACGACGCTGCTGGGCCTGCTGCTGGGCCTGGCCGTCGTCGACGGCGGGAGCCTGGAGATCCTGGGCGCGCCGGTGGGACGGACGCTCGCCGTCCACGGCGGCGTCGCGGGCTTCGTGGACGGCCCCGGGCTCTACCCGTCGCTCACCGCGCGGCAGAACCTCGCGGCCCTGGCCTCGCTGCGCGGGCGCGGCTCCCGCGACGCCGGTGTGGACGACGCGCTGGAGCAGGTCGGGCTGACGGACGTCGCCGACGACCGCATCCGGGGCTTCTCGCTGGGCATGCGGCAACGGCTGGGGCTGGCCGCCGCGCTGCTGACCGAACCGCGGCTGCTCGTGCTCGACGAGCCGGCCAACGGCCTCGACCCCGCCGGGAAGCGCCACGTCCACCGCGTCATCACCCGGCTCGCCGCGGGCGGGACCGCGGTGGTCCTGTCCAGCCACCGGATGGACGACCTCGCCGCGCTGTGCTCGGAGGTCACCGTCCTCGCCACCGGGCGGGTCGTCTTCTCCGGGACGGTGGGCAAGCTCGCCGCTGAGAGCGGCGAACTGGACTACCGGCTGCTCACCTCCGATCCGGACGCGGCCCGCCGGGTGGCGGCGGACCTGCCGGGGCTCGCCGTCCCGTCCCGCCGCGACGGCGCCGGCCGGCAGGACGCCGACGCGCTCGTGGTCCGCGGGGCCGTGCCGGTCATCGAGGACCTGGTGGTGCGGCTGGTGGAGGCCGGCGTCGCGCTGCGGGAACTGGCGCCCGTGGTGCCGCCGCTGGAAGCCGCGTTCCTGGCCCTGACCGGAACCGGGCGGACCGCCGCGACCGACGCGGCCGACGAGGAGGACGCGGCGTGACCATCGCACCCACCCGGATCGAGGCCAAGCCCGCGCCGCTGGTGCGCGGCTACCGGTTCGAGCTGGTCAAGCTGCTGTCGCAGTGGCGGACACGGCTGATGCTGCTCGTCTGTTGGATCGGTCCAGCCGGCTACGTGGCGGTGGTGAGCCTGCAGAGCATGCTGCCCACCGACACGGTCTTCGGCCGCTGGATGCACGCGACCGGCTGGGCGGGGCCGCTGGTCGTCCTCGACTTCTCGTGCAGTTGGGCGCTGCCGCTGCTGACGGCGCTGGTGGCCGGCGACGTGTTCGCCGCCGAGGACCGGCTGGGTACCTGGCGCCATCTCCTCATGGCGGTCCGCTCGCCGCGGCGGATCTTCGTGGCGAAGGGCCTCGCCAGCGTCACCGTGCTCCTGCTGCTGGTGGCGGGGCTGGCCGGGTCGGGCATCGCCGGGGGCCTGGCGGCGGTCGGCGGCCATCCGCTCGTCGGGCTGGACGGCCACCTCCTCTCCCCGGGCGACGCGGCCGGCACCGTCCTGCTCGCGTGGGCGTGCGTGCTGGCGCCGACGCTGGCGTTCGCGGCGGTCGGCCTCCTCGGATCGGTCGCCCTGGGCCGCTCCCCCATGGGGCTGCTGATGCCGGCGCTGCTCGCCTTCGCGTTGCAGCTCGCGCAGCTGCTCCCGCTGCCGGTGGCCGTGCGGACGGCCCTGCCGAGCCACGGCTTCCTCGCCTGGCGCGGCCTGTTCACCAGCCCCGTCCAGGCACGCCCCCTCGTCATCGGCCTCGCGGTGAGCCTGGCGTGGGCGGCCGTCGCCACCGCGCTGGCCTACCGCCTGTTCCTGCGCCGCGACTTCACCGATCCGTCCTACGAGGGGTCGGGACGGCGCGTCCTCGTCGCGGGAGCGCTTCCGCTGACGGGCCTGGTCGTCCTCACCTTCGCGTTGGTCAGCGCCACGACCCCGGCCGAGGGCTCCGGGATCGAGCGGACGAAGGTCCAGAACTCCCTCGCCACGGTGTACGGCCACCTCTACCGGTTGCAGACGCGGCAGCTCCACCGTCCGGACGTCACCGAGGCGGAGCTGCGGGTCACCGCGTCCTGCGACAAGGGCGGCTCCCGCGTCGCCGACGAGGGGCCGGGCAACGACTGGCGGTGCGTCGTGTCCTGGCACCTGCCCGGCGCGACCGCCGTGGGCAGCGCCATCTACCAGCTCGACGTCACCGCGAACGGGCGGTACGTCGCCGACGGCGACGGCCCCAAGGAGGTCAACGGCTACTTCCAGATCCGCACCCCGACCGGGGACGCACCCAACCCCCTGTGGCAGTTCGACGGGCACGTCGACCTGCTCGCAAGTGCTCCGGAGGAGTAACAGATGCACGTCACGCGCCAACGCGCCCCGAAGGCCCGGACCGGGCTCTTCGGTTCGCGGACCGGCCGCCGGACCCGCCTCGTGGCGGCCGGCACCGCGGCCCTCACCCTGGGCGGCGGCGGAGTCGCCCTCGCCTCCACCGAGGTGTTCGGCTCCAACCAGGTCGGCTCCACCACCAGGGACGGCGGTCTGCAACTCGCCGGCGACCAGGTCATCAAGCCGATCGGCGACCGCCTGCTCGTCGACAACGGCAAGCTGCTCGCCTCGACGGTCAGCCCGGACGGCCGCCACCTGGCGGCGCTCACCAACGACCGGGGGATCGCCCTCACCATCGTCGACCTGAAGACCTACAAGATCCTTCAGCAGGCCGGGACCGACAAGTCCGCCGGCGTGCGCATCAGCAGCAACAACGTCGGGCAGGAGGGCCCGGCCTACTCGCCGGACGGCAAGACGCTGTGGCTGCCGCAGGCCACCGGCTTCAACCGCTTCCCGGTGAAGGACGACGGCACCCTCGGCGCCCCCACGTTCATCACCATCGCCGCTCAGGGCCAGAAGAAGGCCATTTCCGCCCAGGCCGTCTTCGCCGCCGACGGCGCGACCGTGTACGCCGCCGTCAACGGCCAGAACCGCGTCGTGGCGATGGACCCCGCGACCGGCGCGATCCGGCGGAGCTGGACCGTGGGCACCGCGCCGCGCGGCCTGGCGCTCGTCGGGGGCAAGCTCTACGTCAGCAACGAGGGCGGCCGTCCGGCCAAGCCCGGCGAGACGACGATGAACTCCTACGGCACCGACGTCCCGGCGAACCCGGACACGGGGGCGACGACCACCGGCACCGTGAGCGTGATCAACGTCGCCGAGCCGGACGCCGAGGTCCGCTCCATCGACGTCGGCCTGCACCCGACCGCGCTGCACGCGGCCCGCGGCGCGCTCTTCGTCACCGACACCTTCGACGACCAGGTCTCGGTCATCGACACGTCCAAGGACAAGGTCGTCCAGACGATCGCGACCCGGCCCTGGCCGCAGTCCGACGTCGGGTACGCCCCGAACGGCGTGACCCTCACCAGGGACGGCCGCCTGCTGGTCACGCTCGGCCGCGCCAACGCGGTCGCCGTCTACCGCTACACCTCGCCGCAGGCGCCGGTCCGCTACGTCGGCCTCCTCCCGACGGACTACTACCCGGCGGAGGTGACCACCGTCGGCGAGAACGTGGTCGTCACCAACATGCGGGGCATCGGCGAGCGCGGCCCGACGCGCACCATCGACAAGGGCGCCGGGACGAAGCCGGCGACGGGCCACAACACCCACGACTCGACCGGCTCGCTGCTCCGGTTCCGGCTGCCGTCCGACAAGGTGATCGCCAAGTCCACGGCCACGGTCTTCGCGCAGAACGGCTGGGGCAGGAACGACGTCAAGCCCGCCAAGGGCAGGCCGCAGCGCGCCGTGCCCGTCCCGCGGCGCCTCGGCGACCCGTCGACCATCAAGCACGTCTTCCTGATCGTCAAGGAGAACCGCACCTACGACCAGCTCTTCGGCGACGACCCGCGCGGCAACGGCGACCCGTCGATGGCGCAGTTCGGCGAGAAGGTGACCCCGAACCAGCACGCCCTGGCGCGCCAGTTCGGCCTCTACGACAACACCTACTCCATCGGCACCAACTCCGCCGAGGGCCACAACTGGCTGGTGCAGGCCGACAACCCCGAGTACACCGAGTCCAGCGCCGGCCTGTACGAGCGCAGCTACGACACCGAGGACGACGCGCTGGGCCACCAGCGCACCGGCTTCCTGTGGACCGGTGCCGCGGCCGCCGGCAAGAGCGCCCTCAACTTCGGCGAGTTCACCCAGTTCCTGACCAAGCCCGCGGGCGCGACGTGGCAGAAGTTCTACTGCGACGCCCGCACCATGGCGGAGACCGGTCAGAACACCACCCTCAAGACCGACACCCAGTCGCCGATCCCGTCCCTCAACAAGATCACGGTGCACGACTATCCGAAGTACGACACCAACATCCCGGACATCTACCGGTACGAGATGTGGAAGCGGCACTTCGCGGCCAACGGCCCGGCCAACCTCAACATGTTCTGGCTGTCCAGCGACCACACCGGCGGCGCGCCGAACTCGGTCGCCCAGGTCGCCGACAACGACCTGGCCGTGGGCAGGATCGTCGAGACGATCTCGCACAGCAAGTGGTGGAAGGACTCCGCGATCTTCGTGATCCAGGACGACACCCAGAACGGCGTCGACCACGTCGACGGCGCGCGCGGCCCCGTCCAGATCATCAGCCCGTGGGCGAACCACGGCACGGTGGACAGCCGCTACTACACGCAGATCACCATGATCCGCACCATCGAGCAGATCCTCGGGATCCAGCCGATGAACCAGAAGGACAGCGCCGCCACCCCGATGAGCCGGGCCTTCACCACCAAGCCCGACTTCACGCCGTTCACCGCCAAGCCCAACCAGGTGCCGCTCACCGACGGCCTGGCCACCCCACCGGACTGCGGCAACGACACCCCCGCCGGAGCCGCTTCGGCCAAGCCGGCCGCACTGACCGCCGACCAGCAGCGCATCGCCGACGCGTGGACGGCCTGGCAGCGCAAGCAGGCCCAGAACGGGTCGACCACGACGCCGGACCGCGCCAACCCCGTGATGATGGACCACTTCACCTGGTACCAGTCTCACGACTGGTCCACGCCCTACCCGGGTGAGAAGAAGGTCCTCACGCCGGACGAGGTCCCCGGCCGCTACCTGCCGTCCCCGGAGACCGACGGCTGATCTCCGCGACCCCACGGCCCGCCGGCGACCCCGGCGGGCCGTGCCGCCGTTCACGGGGCCTGGAAGTAGTGCCCCTTCTCCAGATCGTCGATGAGGCTCGGGCCGGTCGGGCTCCACCCCAGCAGGTCGCGGGTCAGCGCGCTCGACGCCGGAGCGTCCATGCTTACGGCTCCGGCGAGCCACCCGAAGTGCCCGGCGGCGTCCTCGGGGGCGATGGACGCCACGGGCAGGTCGAGACGGCGTCCGATCACCTCGGCCACGGCCCGCAGCGACAAGCCCTCATCGTCGTTCGCGTGCAGCGCCGACCCCGCCGGGGCCTTCTCCAGCGCCAGCCGGAACAGCCGCGCGGCGTCCGACACATGCCCCGCGGGCCATCGGTTGGCTCCGTCCCCGATGCATCCGGAGACGCCCTTCTCGCGCGCGATGCCGACCAGCACGGCCACGAAGCCCGGGTCGCCCTCGCCGTGCACCGTCGGCGGAAGCCGGACGATGGACGAGCGGACACCGCGAGCCGCGAACGAGAGCGCGAGCTGCGCGGTGGCCTGCCGAGCCTGTACCCCCTCCCCTTCGACGGGCTCACGCCCGTCCCGCTCGGTCGCCACCCGCCCGGGCGCGAGCCCGAGCAGGCCGGAGGCGAGCACGAAGGGCTTGTCCGTCCCGGCGAGCGCATCACCGAACGCCTCGACGGCCCGGCGATCGGCCTCGGCCGCCTCCTGGAACCCGCCCGCGAACGCGATGTCGTGCTTGAACGCGAGGTGGACGACACCGTCCGCCGCTTCGGCCCCCTCCCGCAGGGCGTCGAGATCGTCGAGCGTGCCCCGCCGCACCTCGACTCCGGCCGCCGCCAGCTTGGCGGCCGAGGAGTCCGACCGCGCGAGCCCGATGACCTGATGCCCCGCGCCGATGAGTTCCGGGAGGAGCGCCGAGCCGATCCAGCCGGACGCCCCGGTGACGAAAACGCGCATGAGAAACCTCCAACGACCCGATCCATCGTCCAAGCGACGACAGTCACTGTCATCACCATAGCTCACCGATGACAGTGACTGTCATCGAGTTAGGATCGAGGCCATGGGGCGATGGGAGCCGAACGCGCGAGGCCGGCTCGAAGAAGCGGCGCTCGACCTCTACGGTGAACGCGGTTACGAGAAGACGACGGTGGCGGAGATCGCCGCCCGCGCAGGCCTCACCGAGCGGACCTTCTTCCGCCACTACGCCGACAAGCGCGAGGTCCTGTTCGCGGGCTCGTCCCTGCTCCAGGACGTCCTCACCAAGGCCGTGGCCGACGCGCCCGACTCCGCGACCCCGCTCGACGCGACGGCCGCCGCCCTGGACGCCGTCAGCGCGATCTTCGTGGGCCGCCGCGCCCACGCCCGCCGCCGCCAGGCCGTCATCGACGCGAACACGGAACTCCGCGAACGCGAACTCATCAAACTGGCGACCCTGGCCTCCACCCTGGCCGACGCCCTCCGCCGCCGAGGCGTCCCAGACCCCACCGCCCCCCTGACCGCCGAAACCGGAATCGCCGTCTTCAAGGTTGCCTTCAACCACTGGCTCAACGAACCCGCCGAGGAGGAACTGGCCGAGAGCATCCGGCGATCACTCGACCACCTCAGGACCGTGACAGCGCCCTGACATGAGGTGCGGGACGCCGACGCCGCCTCTCGGCGTGCCCACGCAGGCGTTCCGGCGACTGTCGGCCCTCCGTGATCTAGTGGCGGCCGATCGAACCGGTCACCTGGAGGCTGGCTTGGGTGTTTTGACCGACTATCTCCGCGCACCCGACGCCGGGGTCGTCGTACGGGCGATGGAGGAGGAGGCGAAGCGGATCATGTTCGAGGAGGGTCTGCTGGGCGTCGAGCCGCCCGACGACGCGCTCGGTGACCCGCCCTTCGGTGCAGGTCTCTCCGCTCTCGGAAAAGTCGACGCCACCGGAATGGACGACGACAGCCTGTTGCCCGAGCTCATCGCGGCCATCAGGCGGGTTCCGACGAGCCGAGGGCTGGTCGAGCAGACCATTGTGTGGCCGATATCGCCGGCTCCCGGGCCCGATGGCCCTGCCGAGGACGATGCTTGGGCAGGGGGCCCATGGGTGTGGGAGTTCGACGTCGGCGTCCGGGACACACTGGCGGGTGTTCACGACACGGAGATACCGGAGGTAGCCGCGCGGTGGGGCCGCTCCGAGGCGGTACGCAAGTACGAGGCGCAGGCGGATGTCCTGCTGAACCTGGTCGAGCGGCTGACACGGTTCGCCAGAGAAGCCCGCGAGAACGACGAGCGGCTGTACTGCTTGACGTCCCTCTGACTCTCCACGCCCCGCCACAGACCCCGCCGGAGCCGTGAAAGGGCGGGCCGGACGGCACGAAACCGGTCGCTCAGTAGGGGCCGCCCGCACGGAAGGCTTCAACGATCTGCATCGCCTTCTCTTCGCTGACCTCCTCCAACTCATCGGAAAAGCTGGAGTGCTCCCACTCGACGATGATGCCGGTCCGATGCCATTGAAGATCTCGTTGGAGGGCCTCGTCCAGAGTTCCGATATCTGGAGAGCGGCGCCGTCGAACGATGCCGTGCGGGTCATCGACCGTCTTGCCGCGTCCCGTGATCGCGTAGTACGTGATCTCTTCTTCGGGCATACTCAGTTCTCCTCCTTGCGATAACTCGCTATGTCGGCGATACCGGCGGGAACAGGGATGCCCGCCGAGACCTCTCGCTGGAAGGCTTCCAGCTTCACGACATCGTGACCACTGGTCAGCGGGTTCCCGAGTTCTGCTTCCATCCCGAGCGAAAAGAATTCGGTCCGCCTTTGGCATTTGTCTGGCAGCCGCTATGGATTGTCCGGCGCCTTTCAACTGGGTCAGGACGGGTCGAGCAGGACGCCGGGGTTGAGGATTGCGGACGGGTCGAGGGTGGATTTGACCGCTCGTAGAGCGGCGGCGAAGGGGGCCGGGCGTTGGTGGTCGTACCAGGGGCGGTGGTCTCGGCCGACCGCGTGGTGGTGGGTGATGGTGGCGTTGTGGGCGGAGAGGACGTCGGACACCGCTGTCTTGATCTCGTCCCACTGGGTCACCGTTGAGCCCCAGCGGCCGGATGCGTAGACGCCGAAGTAGGGGGCCGGGCCGTCCGGGTAGACGTGGGTGAAACGGCACGTCACCACGCCTTCGGCGCCGACCGCGCGCATCGCCTCCTGCGCCGCCGCCGTGATCGCCTCGCGCAGGGCGGGGAAGGCGCCCCAGGTGCAGGCCGTCTCGAAGGTCTCCACGATCATGCCGTGGGCGGCGAGGGCGTCGCGCTGGTAGGGCATGCGCAGGAACGCGGTGCGCCAGGTGTCGGACGCGTCGCGCTTCGAGCGGGGCTGCGGGTCGCCGCCGTGGTCCCGGCAGAGTTCCAATGCTCGGTTCAGGGCCGCGTCGACCGGGTGGTCGGCTGATTCGAAGCCCAGGACGAGCACCCCGCCCGGTGCGTCGGTGCCTGCGTTCAGCAGGGCTTCCATGGGGTCGAGCAGGCGGCAGTTCGCCGGGTTCAGACCGGACTGCGCCAAGGCCCGGGTCGCGGCCACGGCGCCGTCGTAGTCGTTGAAGAGGACGGACGCTCCCGCGCGCCAGCGGGGCCGGTCCTGTAGACGCATCCACGCTTCGGTGATGACGCCCAGGGTTCCTTCGGAGCCCAGGAAGAGCCGGTCGTGGGAAGGGCCCGCGCCCGAGCCGGGCAGCCGCAGCGACTCGCTCACTCCCACGGGAGTCACCACCCGCAGGGACTCCACCAGGTCGTCGATGTGGGTGAGCACGGTGGCGTAGTGGCCGCCCGCGCGGGTGGCGAGCCAGCCGCCGAGCGTGGAGAACTCGAAGGATTGGGGGAAATGCCGCAGGGTCAGGCCGTGCGGGCGCAGTCGGTCCTCCAGCGCCGGGCCGTAGATGCCCGCCTGGATCCTGGCCGCCCTGGCGGTGGTGTCGATGTCGAGGACGTCGGCGAGGCGGCCCAGGTCGAGGCTGATCGCGGGCCCCGCGAAGCGCGGCTCGACACCGCCGACGACCGAGCTGCCGCCGCCGTAGGGGATGACGGCGATCCCCGCGCCGGTGCACCAGTCCAGGACGTCGACCACATCGCGTTCGTCGCGGGGCCTCAGCACCAGATCGGGGACCTCGCCCACGTCGCCCAGCAGGTTGCGGACGACGTCCCGGAACGCCTTGCCGCGCGCGTGGCCGAGCCGGTCGGACGGGTCGTCCGAGCAGAGGCCGGCCAGGGACGGGGGCGCGGCGATCCGCGGGGGCCGCAGGTCCAGGTCGCCGATCGCCGGGGGCTCGTGGTCCCGCAGATCGGCGCCGGGGAGCAGGGCCGCCACCCGCCCGACCAGCGCCGCCCGCTCCGCACCCGCGACCGCGTCCCGCAGATTTCCCCAACCCCACCAAGACCGCATCGCACCATGATGCGCCATGGGGACGCGGGACGCCCCGGCGCGTCGGCTCCCCGGCACGGCCTCCCTAGGAGGAGGCGCGGAACCTGTCCGGGAACTGCGCGATGATGCCGCCGGCGAGGATGTCGGACAGCTTCAGCATGTGCCGGAGGGCGAGCTCGAAGTCGGTGATCGACTTCTTGTAGTCGCCCTTGAGGAGGTCGACCGAGTACACCTTCGTCTGGGTGATGTGCTCCCTCATGATCGGCCGCGTCGCCGACCGGGGCCAGTTCCGCGGGTTGAGCTTGGTGAGGAAGTCGGCGATCTGCCTGGCGTTCGCGTACCACGCGGCCATGGCGTCGCGCAGTCTCGCCTGGTCACCGGCCTGCGCGGCCTGGAGCACCGGAACGGCCAGCTTGATGTGCGTGAGCAGGAGGTCGGTCAGCCTGTTCGCGGCGGCCGGGCCGTAGAACGGCTCGAACGATCCCCCGATCTCGCGCTGGTTCTGCAGCAGGCGGTCGAGCGTCGGTTGCAGCGCCGCCCGGTTGTGGAAGAACGCGTCGACCGTCGCGTACGTCCAGTGCATGTGGTCCGACCACAGCTTCCGCATGGCCGTGTAGAGCGCCACCTTCTGGTCGTGGTTCGACACCTCGTACCCGGCCGTGGCCGCACGGCCGCCGACCGGCGACGAGACCGCGGCGGCCGCCGTGGCGCCGTGCGCACCGGACCCGACGAGCTGGGTCGCCGCGATGACCGCCGCCGCGAAGGCGGATCCGACTGCTCTGCTGCCTCGCTGCCTACCGTTCATCCCTCGTCCTTTCGCATCGCGCACCGCACGCGCAATGACGGATTGTCACTCCTTATCACTCAGAGTTATATGTACTGAATCGCGCCTCTAACTCCAGGCACGGAAAAACCTTGGCGCACCTCTCCCCGTGAGCGGCAGGAGCGCCAGGGCACGCGACCGCGGGGTGGACGGCGATGCCGGGATGGGCGGCGGCGGTCTCCTCCAGAGCGTCCTTCCGGTCGGAGGGACCCGCGTCGGTGTCGCCGAGCAGTGACCGAGACGGCCGGCGGGGTCCCGGGGTCGTCAGTCGAGGCAGAACTCGTTGCCTTCGGGGTCGGTCATCACGATGTGGCCGGCCCCCAGCGGGGGCTCGGGGTCGTGGCGCTGGAGACGGGTGGCGCCGTGGGAGACGAGGCGCTCGGCCTCGGCCTCCAGGGCCGCCATCCTCGCGTCGCCGTCGAGGCCGGGCGCGGCTCGCACGTCGAGGTGCACGCGGTTCTTGGCCTGCTTGCCCTCCGGGACGCGCTGGAAGAACAGCCGGGGCCCGGCGCCCTCGGGGTCGACCACCGCCGAGGCGTCGTTGCGGTTCTCGGGCGGGACGCCCATCGCCTCCAGGGCGTCGTCCCACGAGGCGAAACCGCCGGGCGGGTCCTGCAGCCGGTAGCCGAGGGCCTCGGCCCAGAAGGCCGCCAGCGCGGCCGGGTCGGCGCAGTCGAAGGTGATCTGGACGTCGCGGGCCATGTCAGCTCGCCTCCTTGTGAGTGTGCAGGTAGAGGTCGCGGAGCAGGCACACCTCGGAGAGGTGGTGGATCAGCTCCCGGTGGATGTGCAGGACCAGCGCCGCCAGGGGACGTTCGGCGTACGGCCCCTCGGCCTCGCCGCACGGGCGGGCCAGGCCGGCCTCGCCGAGGGATTCGACCCCGGCCAGCCATGTCGCGTACTCCGCGTCGAGCCGGGCCAGCGCCTCGTCCGCCGTCGCGGCGTACTCGAACGCCTGGTAGTCGGTGGGCGCGCGCCCGAAGTGGGCGGCGCTGCGCGCCGCCAGCACACCGACGATCACGTGCGAAAGCCGCCAGGCGATCGTGGTGAGCGGGGCCGGGTCGGGCCGCGTCATCGCGAAGTCGATGGTCATCGCACCGGCACCGGTCTGTACGGGCGCGGTGCCCGTGCCGCGCGGACGCACGCTCCAGCAGCCGGGCGCGGGCTCCCAGAAGTACTCGTCGTCGGTAAGGCCGCTGATGCGGGGACGCAGCTGGTTGTCCCAGTGCCAGGAGATCTGCTCCCGGAGCAGCGGATTCCAGGTGTCGGTCATGGGGCCAGTGTGGCGGCAATCGCGGACAGCTACGGTCCGCAATTCGTGGGACGATGCAGGCGTGAGCGTGGAGGGGACGACCGAGCGGGTCCTGCGGCTGCTGGCGCTGCTCCAGCGGCGGGCGTCCTGGACCGCCGACGCGCTCGCCGCCGAACTGGGCGTCACCGACCGTTCGGTGCGGCGCGACGTGGAGCGGCTGCGCGCGCTCGGGTACCCGGTGCACGCGACGGCGGGCGTGGGCGGCGGGTACCGGCTGGGCGCGGGCACCCGGTTGCCGCCCCTGCTCCTCGACGACGAGGAGGCGATCGCGACGGCGGTGTCCCTGCGGATGGCGTCGGGCGGCACGGTCGCCGGGGCGGGCGAGGCGGCGCTGCGGGCCCTGGCGAAGCTCGACCAGGTGATGCCGCCCCGGCTGCGCGCCGAGGTGCGGGCGGTGCACGGCGCCACCGAGACCCTCGTCGGGCCGGGCGTCGAGATCGACGCGGAGTTGCTGGTGACGCTCGCGCGGGCGTGCCGCGACGAGGTCCGGGTGCGGTTCCGCTACCCCCGGCGCGGCGGCGGGGAGAGCGAGCGCACGGTGGAGCCGGTGCGGATGGTCGCCACCGGGCGCCGCTGGTACCTGATGGCGTGGGACGTCGACCGCGACGGCTGGCGCACCTTCCGGCTGGACCGGATGCGCGAGGCCGCGGCGACGACCTGGCGGTTCCGGCCGAGGGAGCATCCCGACCCGGTCGCCTACGTGCAGCGGGCCGTGACCGAGGCGCCGTACCGGCATCTCGCGCGGATCCGGGTGCACGCCCCTCCCGACCGGGTGCGGGAGCTGGTCCCGCCCCAGGTGGGACGGGTCGAGGACGATCGCGAAGGCTGGTGCGTCCTCGTCGTCGGCGCGGCGGACCTCGACTCCCTCGCCCTGCACGTGGCCAGGCTGGGCTTCGAGGTGGAGGTGCTGGAGCCCGCGGAGCTGCGGGAGGCCGCCGCGCGGCTCGCCCGGCGCCTGGCGGCGATGGCCGGTTAGGACGCCGGCTGGAGGTGGACGAGGATCATCCAGGTGCGCTCGTCCTTCGTGTACGCGGCGCGCACGCGGTAGCGGCCCGGGGCCAGGTCGATCTTGAGGTGGTTGCCGGGCTCGGGGGTCGCGCCCGGCCAGGCGGAGTCGAACAGGACGACGGGGCCGTCGACGTCCCAGCCGAGCTCCTCCTCCCAGTCGACGTGGTGGACGGCCTGCCTGGCCGCGTCGACGAGCTCGGACTCGGAGTCGGCCGCCGCCCAGCGCACGAAGAGGCGTTCGTCGGGCAGGTACGTCGTGGTGGCGGGCTCGTCGCCGAGGACGAGGCCCTGCCCGGCTCCGACACCGACCAGCCCGATGTAGCCCTCGACCGCGCAGGCGCGACCGTAGTCGCCCCAGGTCTCGACTGGGCCCTCGTCGTCGGTGGAGCCCTCCCAGCGGGCGAGCTGCGACGCGGGCGCGGCCAGCAGCGGTCCCCCACCGGACTCGACCCAGTCCATAGGCACACCCTCTCGTCGCCGGAGGCGTCAACGTACACCGCGTGTCGGACATCCTCCCCCGTGACGTGGCCATATGCGACGATTAAGGTGGATTGTGGTGATGCGGCGGGAACGACGGCCGGACGGGGCGCCGCCGCCATGCACGACCTCCCCTCACGCGCGGGCGCCGGGCCGGCGAGGGGGAAGTATGCGCAAGGTGGCCGACTGCAGGGACATGCCGAGCGAGATGGGCTGCACGCTCACCATCAGCGGCGAGGAGGACGAGGTCGTCCGCGCCGCCGCCGAGCACGCCGCCTCGGTCCACGGGCACGACGACACCCCGGAGCTCCGTGAGGAGATCCGCACCCACCTCAAGAACGAGCGCGCGACGGTAGGGGGTTGAGCCCTGTGAGCTTCGTACAGATCATCGACTACCGAACCGACCGCCAGGACGAGATGGACGGGCTGTTCGACGAGTGGGCGAGCATCAGCGAGGGCAAGCGCACCGCGACGCACGAGCTGCACACCCACGATCGCGAGGACCCGTCCCACTTCGTCGACATCGTCGAGTTCCCCTCCTACGAGGAGGCGATGCGCAACAGCGACCTGCCCGAGACCCGGCGCCTCGCCGGGGAGATGGAGGCGCTGTGCAGCGACGGCCCGCGGTTCCTGAACCTGGACGTCATGCGGGACGACTCGCTGTGAACAGGTAGTTCATGGGGAAGCCGAGGGTGTCGCGGGGCAGGGGCGGCCAGGGCCAGCGGCCGAAGGAGGCGCCGTCCTCGCCCGGCAGGCGCACCTCGGAGGCCGGCCAGCCGCAGGAGTCCAGGAACTCCTCCGGCCGGTCCGTGCCCCACAGCCACGGGCAGCCGTCCGCGCGCAGGCGCGCCAGGCCCTCCCTGGTGAACTCACTGATCATCGACTGGTGGGCGATCAGGTCGCCGGCCAGCGCGCTGCCGGGGGCCGACAGGGACGCCAGGCGCTCCAGGAGCGTCCTGGCGTCCCGTTCGGCGAGGTAGAACAGCAGGCCCTCGACGATCCACAGGGTGGGGACGGACGGGTCCCAGCCGGCGGCGCGGAGCCGCTCGTCCCAGGGCCCGGTCAGGTCGGCGCCGACGGCGTGCCGTTCGCAGCGGGGGCGGGCGCCGAGTTCGGCGAGCCGCTTCTCCTTCCATTCCACGAGGTCGGCGTGGTCCAGCTCGTACAGGACGGTCCCGTCCTGCCAGTGGAGCCGGACCGAGCGGGTGTCCAGGCCGGCCGCGACCAGGACGACCTGGGGCCGCGCGGACCGGGCGACCACCTCGTCCAGCCAGCGGGTGCGGATGGCGAGGAACTCGGTCGTGCCGGGGTTGTCGTAGCGCTCCCAGCGGGCGAAGCCCTCGGGGCCGGCGAGCGCCTCGGCGAGCTCGTCGGCGAACAGGGCGTCGGCGCGGCGGGTCTCCACCGCGCGGGCGGCGGCCGTCCAGCGGGCCGTCGCGGACACGCCTTCCATGGTCGTTCTCCTCTCAGCGGCGGCCGGCGGTCACGGCGTCGACCAGGCGGCGCATCGACTCGGGGAGGCGGGCGGGCACCATGTCGCCGCCGGGCCCCGGGCGGACGCACGCGACGCGCTGTTCGCCCGTGGCGACCAGCTCCTCGCCGTCGGGGCGCTGCCGCCAGTACTCGAACTTCATGGTCATCTGGGTCTGGCCGACCTCGCCCGGCGTCATCCGGACGGCCACCTCGTCGAAGATCGTCAGTTCCCGGAGGTACTCGCACTGGCAGCTCACGGTGAGCAGCCGCACGCCTTCCCCGAACCCGGCGACCACGTCGGGGGTGTACTCGCGCAGGCACAGCTCGCGGGCGCGGCCCTGCCAGGAGATGTAGTTGACGTAGTTGACGTTGCCGAGCAGGTCGGTGTCCTCGATGGTGACGACGTGCCGGTACTCGAAGCCCTTCACGCGGGCGCCTCCTCGGTCAGCACCGCCAGGACGACGGGTTCGGCGACGCCGCGGACGCCGGTCGCCATGGTCGCGACGCGGGCGTCCCCGGCGGCCAGCACGACCCAGCCGTCCTCGTGGGTGGAGTGGACGGTGAACGGCGTCCCGGCGGAAAGCCCCGCCTTGGCCGCCGACTCGACCGCCGCCTGCACGCGGGTCGCGGCCGTGTCGAACTCCTCGTCCAGGGCGTCGGCGAGCGCGAGGCCGTCCGCGCCGAGCAGCCCGGCCCACGTCTCACGGTCGCGGGAGGCGACCAGGCGGAGGTCGCAGCCGGGGGTGCTGGACGCCAGCGTGACTCCGGCGTTGTGCGCGATCGACACGGTCGCGCCGGTGCTGGTCTCCGGCCTGCCGTCCGGACCGAGGCGCAGGGTGACGTCACCGCCGAGCAGCCGCCGGACGGCCAGTCCGGCGGCCTCCTCCGGGGACGCGCCCTCCGGGTCGGTGTCGACCACGGCGCGCCCGGCGAGGCCGAACGCCACGAGGGCGTGCTCGACGTACGGGCCGAGGAGGGCGGGCACCCAGCCGGCGGGCAGCGGGAACTTCTCCACCATCCGGGTCGTGAAGCCCTCCCACGTCTCGATCAGCTCGCCGTCCTCGTCGGTGACCTCCATGTCCCAGCAGTCCTCGTCCAGCCGGTAGCGGGCGTGGACGAACGCGGCGGTCGCGCCGGCGCGCGGTCCGGGGACGAGCCGCCGCACCCCCGCCGGGATCGCGAGGACGGTCGGGGCGCACAGGGCGAGGGGCTGCATGTAGGCGTCGCGGGCGGCGGGGTCGCCGAGCAGCAGCCGGTCCGGCAGGTAGCGGCCGAACCAGGCCACACGGGTGTCGGGCAGCAGCCGGGCGGTGACGTGCTTGGCGTCGGCGCGCCGGATGTCGCCCATCAGCCGGAACCGGGGCCCGTGGAACAGCATCGGCCCGTACAGCTCGGTCTGCGGGTCGATCGCCATGGGCGGCAGCGCGGCGTTCTCCGGCCGGACGAGCCCGGCGCCCTTCGGCGCGGCGGCGGGCGCCTCGCAGACCGCGCGGAAGTGGTCCACCTTGAAGTCGGTGGTGCTGCACCGCACGACCGTGGCGACGCTTCCGGTGCCGGTGCGCAGCGCGGCGACCCGGACGGTGACGGTGGCGTCCGCGGCGACCGCGATCGCCCGCAGGAACTCCACATCGGTGAGGACGGGCGCCGCGCCCGACGCGACGTCCAGGCCCAGCAGCGCGGCGGCGGCCTGCGCCATGATCTCCATGCCGACGGTGCCGGGCAGGACGGCCTCGGTGCCGCCGCCGAACACGTGCTCGGCGAGGTAGGGGTCGCTGCCCCAGCCGACGTCGGAGTCGGCGACCAGCTCGATCCCGGGGTAGTGCACCCGGGGCCGCTCCAGGAAGCGCAGCAGCGGCGGCTCGTCCGCGCCGAACGACACGGTCGGCATCTCGCCGAACCGTCCGGTGACGACGGCGACGACCGGGGCGTCCGGGTCGGCGACCAGGTCGCGCAGCATCGCCACGCCCTGCTCTGGGGTGATCGTGGTGACGCCGGCGCGGGACAGGTTCTCCACCGAGCCGAGCCGCTCCCCCATGCCGACGCCCGACCACAGCGACCATTCGACGGCGCGGAACCGGCAGTGCGGCAGCTCGGCGGCGAGCCGCTCGACCAGGTCGCTCTGCCATTCGTTGGCGACGGCGTAGTGGGCCTCGCCGCGCAGCCCGGCGCGGCCGGTCATGCTGCCGAAGGTGATGACGAGCCGGAGGCGGGCGGCGTCGACGGCGGCGAGGACGGCCTCCAGACCCGCGACCTTGGGGTCGATGGTCCGGGCGTAGTCGTCGTCGGTCAGCTCCTCCAGCAGCTTCGGGACATTGCCGCCCGCGCCGTGCAGGACGGCGGTGACCGGTCCGAGCGCGGCCTGCGCCTCGGCGACGGCCTCGGCGACCCGGGCGGCGTCGGTGACGTCGGCGCGCAGGTAGCGGGCGGTGACCCCGGCGGCCTCCATGCGTTCGAGGTTGGCGGCCAGCTCCGCGTCGCCCGCCGGGTCGGACCGCCCGACCAGGGCGAGCCGGGCGCCGCTCTCGCGGGCGAGGGCGAGGGCGCACTCGGCGGAGATGCCCTTGCCGCCGCCGGTGACGAGCAGCACGTCGTCCGGGCCGAGGGGCAGGTCGGTGCCGCGCGGCTCGACCGGCGCGAGGACGGGCTCGCGCCGGGCGCCGTCGTGGATCACCTCGCGGAACCGGCCGGTCGCGGCGGCGTCCGCCGCGACCAGCGCCGGGGTCGCGGGATCGCCGAGGTCGGCGGTCACGACGGTGGTCGCCACCCAGGGCGCCTCAAGGTGCAGCGTCTTGGCGAACCCGGCGGCGCCCGGCCCGTCCTGGACGAAGACGCAGCGCGTCACGTCCTTGCCGGCGAGGACGGCGTCGGCGCCCGCCCGGAGGACCGCGAGACGGTCCGCGCCGGAGGGGACGACGACCAGGACGCCCTCGCCCAGTTCCGCCGCTTCCAGCGCCTCGCGCAGCGGCCGGGCGGCGGGGTGCTCCCCGACGACCCGCCAGGAGCCCGCGGCGCGGGGGGCGACCCGTCCGGGGGCCGCCGTCTCCCGCCGGTCCACCGCGAAGGCCCGCACCCACGGGCCCACCCCCGGCGGGACGATCTTGGCGGCGGCGGCCTCGGCGTCGTCCTCCCCGGCGCCGCCGGTGGCGACCAGCTCCCGGAGCGTCTCGGCGACCTGGCCGAGGGTGGCGGTCGCGTAGCCGGTGGGGGCGGCGGTCTCGGCCAGGTCCAGGGTGCGCATGGCCTCGCCGACCAGCTCCGACACGACGATGGAGCTGAGGTGGAGGTCGTCCAGGAACTTGCTGTCGGCCTGGACGGCGTCGAGCGGGAACTCGGCGCGGCGCGCGACGAGCGTGCGCATCAGCAGCAGCGGGTCGTCCGTCCCGACCTCGTCCGGGACGCCGGTCTCGGAGGCGGCGCCGGGCGCGGCGGCGCGGGCGGTCGCGTCGGCGAGCAGCGCGGCGTCCACCTCGGGGACGATCTCGCAGAAGTTGGAGATGAACACCGGCTCGGTGTCCGGGTCGAACGGCCGGACCAGCCGGTCGGCGAACAGCTCCCCGACCCGCACGCCCGCGCCGACGGCGAACGCGGCGCCGAGCGCGCCGAGCAGCCCGGTCAGCGAGTCCTCGTCGGTGCGGGTCGCGACCGCGGGCACGCCGGTGATCTCGCGGGCGAGGTGGGTCAGGACCTGCCCGGGCCCGACCTCGATGAGCAGGTCCGCGCTCTCTGCGCTGTCCGAGGGGGGACGACCCCCCACACCCCCCGAGGCGCCTCCGGCGCCTCTTATGGCGGCACTGAGAGCCTCCGCGAACAGGACGGGCGCGGTGATCTGCTCGCGCAGGAGGCCGCGCAGCTCCTCCGGCGTCATGCCCGGAGGCAGCGCCGCGCCGGTCACCGTGGAGAACACCGGACGGCGCACCGGCGCGAGCGGCTCGCCGCGCAGCCGGCCCTCGAACGCCTCCGCGGCGGGCGCGACCAGCGGCGAGTGGAACGCGTGCGACACCGGGAGCCGGACGGCCTGCAGCCCGGCCCGGGTGGCGCGGCCGATGACCCGCAGCAGCCCGTCCGCCGGGCCGGAGACCACGGTCTGCCGGGGGCCGTTGTGGCCCGCGATGACGACGCCGTCGTCCGCGCCATCGAGCAGGGCGGCGACAGTGGCGGCGTCCGCGGTGATGCCCGCCATCGCGCCGTCGTCCTCGGCCAGCTCGCTCATCGTCGCGCCGCGCGCCGCGGCGATCCGCAGCAGCGCGTCCTCGTCGAGGGCGTCGGCCCAGTGCAGCGCGGTGATCTCGCCGAGGCTGTGCCCCACGGCGGCGCCGCCCTCCACGCCGAGCGCGGTGAGCACCCGCAGCCCGGCGGCCGAGGCGGTCGCGATGCGCGGCTGGGCCACGGCGGTCTCGACCTGGTCGGCGCCGGCGGGCAGCGCGGCCGCCTCGTACAGCTCCTCCACCGACTCGAAGCGGCGGCGCAGCGCCCCGCCGTCCGAGCGGGTCCCCGAGCCCTGGCCGGGGAACAGCAGGACGATGCGCGGCTGCTCCCCCGGACCGCCGACGAACACGCCGGACGCCGGGTCGATGTGCCGCACGGCCCCCTCGCCGGCCTGCCCGGTCGCCTCCCCGGCCAGGTCCGCGACGCGGCGCAGGGCGGCCGCGAGCGCCGCCGGGGCGCCCGCGACGACGGCGGCGCGCCACGGCCGCCGCGCCAGCCGCCCCGCCAGGTGCGCGGCGAAGTCGGGCAGCTCGGACCGGGCGGCGGCCTCCGCCACCCCGGCCAGCGCGGTCGCCCGCTCGGCCAGCGCGGCGGGCGAGTCGGCGTCCAGGACGAACAGCTCCGCGTCCTGCGGGGAGTTGAGGACCGTGCGGGTGCGGTTGGCGACGCGGGCGCGGCGCGACGGCCGCGGCGCCTCGACCACCACGTGCGTGTTGATGCCGCCGAAGCCCATCGCGCTCACGCCCGCGCGCAGCGGCGCGCCCTCCGGCCACGCCTCGCCCTTGCGCAGGACGCGCAGCGCGTCGCGGCCGTCGTCCAGCAGCGGGTGCGGGCGCTCGCAGCCGGTGGTGGGCGGCAGCACGCCCGCGCCGACCGCCTGCACGCTCTTGATCAGCCCGGCGACGCCCGCGGCGGCCTTGGTGTGCCCGATGTTGGCCTTGATCGAGCCGACCGCGGCGGGCGGCGCGGACCCGCCGGCCGCGCGGCGCGCCTCGATCAGGGTCTCCAGCTCGGCGGCGTCGCCGACGGCCGTGCCGGTGCCGTGCCCCTCGAAGTAGGCGACCTCGTCCGGGCCGAACCCGGCGCGCCGGTAGGCGCGGTCGAGCGCCAGCCGCTGCCCGTCGGTCTCCGGGCGGGTGATGCCGCCCGCCCCGTCCGACGACACGCCCCACCCGTCGATGAAGCCGCGCACGCGGTGGCCCCGCGCGACCGCGTCCTCCTCGCGCATCAGCACGACCATGCCGCAGCCCTCTCCGGGCCAGAACCCGGCGGAGCGCTGGTCGTAGACGCGCATCTCCTCGACGGCGAGCGCGCCCGCGCGGGAGAACCCGATCAGCTCGGTGGCGTCGACGCTGATGTCCACGCCGCCCGCGACCGCCAGGTCCAGGTCGCCGGTCAGCAGCGAGTTGCACGCGGTGATCACCGACAGCAGCGACGACGCGCACGCGCCGTCCACGACGTAGCCGCCGCCGTTGAAGTCGAAGTGGTTGCAGATGCGCCCGGCGATCGTGTTGGACAGGCCGCCCGCCAGGGAGTCTCCGTCCGGGACGGGGAAGGGCGCCTTGTAGGAGTGCTCCAGGTCGGCGAGCAGCGCCGCGAGGCGGTCGGTCCCGACGTCGCCCTTCAGCGCGTCCGCCACCACGCGCCGCACGTACGGCCAGCGGAGCCGCATCTGCGCGGCGCGGATGCCCTCGCCGGTCAGGGAGTTGCCGACGAGCACGCCGGTGCTCTCGCCCGGCGCTCCGCGCCCCTCGGGGAACCCGGCGTCGGCCAGCGCCTCGGCCGCCGTCTCCAGCGCCAGCCAGTGGGTCAGGTCGGCGTTGCGGTAGGTGGAGCCGGCGACCTTGAACCGGACCCGGTCGAACTCCCAGTCGCGCAGCAGCGCGGCCTCGGTGATGTAGATCTGGTCGGCCGCGGAGCGGTCGGCGCTGTAGTAGTCCTCCAGCCTGATCCGCTGGGACGGGATGCGGCGGAACGACCGGCGCCCGGCCAGGACGTTGTCCCACAGCTCCTCGGGAGTGGCGGCGTCCGGGAAGCGGCACGCCATGCCGACGATCGCTATTCGAGAACTCACAGTGCACCCCAATACGGCGGCGAAAGGCCCGCGCATTCCCGGGCAGCCCGTTTTCGGGCACGCCGAATCGAGCGCCGTGCCCAGGGATGGAGGAAATGCGGCCAAGCCGTGACTGACCATTCTCGGAGCGTGCGGACGCCGCCCGCGGCGCCCGCCCATTCCAAGATCAATCTGTAAGTTACTGAACTGTAGGCAGCCTGGTCTCACGGCGTCAAGGGGCCGAACCGAGCATTAGTGAACCATTTTCGAGTCTTCCGCGGCCATTCTCGGCCCACTCATGCCCGGCATCACGCGTTTGCGGCGTACCGCGCTCCACATCCCGCTTGGTGCCCGCTTGACCGCTTTCCCGGTGAGCACCGCACGCAGCGCGACGGACGAAAAGCCGTCCGTCACGGGACGCAATTCACGGCGGCACCGGAGCACGCGCGAATTTCGCTCGCGGAAATGGGTGATCCTTCAACGACGCTCGGAGGCGTGCTCAGGTCCATGGCCGGCGTGCTGCGGGCCGGCGGGCCGATGGAGACGGTGTGGAAGTCGGACGGCTTCGATCAACCGGCCGGGGCCGTGACCGGATCGGTCTCGGGTGAGCGCCGGCGGGCGAGGACGAGGCTGGTCATCGTCGTGACCGCCATCGCGGCGACGCCGACCAGCGCCGCGGTGGTGTAGGCGCCCTCGTCCGGGAAGAGGCGGCCGGTGTCGGTGCCGGCGGCCAGGACCAGACCGCCGATGGCGCTGCCCAGGGAGTACCCGACGCTGCGGACGACGTAGTTGAAGCTCATGGCGCTCGACGTCTCGCTCTTGGGCGTGACGGCCAGGATGACGCCGGGCATGGCGGCCGAGAAGCCGCCGACGCCGAAGCCCAGCACGCCCATGGCCACGAGCAGTTCGGCCAGGTTGGACCGGGCCGCCGCGAACAGGACGAACCCGCCGCCGACGATGGCGGCGCTGCCGGCCAGGAGCAGGGGGCCGTCGATCCGTTCGCGGAGCCGGGGCGTGAGCTTGCCGGCGACGAACCCCAGCACGGAGAACGGGATGAGGACCAGCCCCGCCACGAAGGTGCTCAGCCCGAAGCCGTAGCCGGCACTGTGCGGCGTCTGCGCATAGCGGGTGATGAGCGTGAGCAGGAGGTACATGCCGCTCCCGCCGACGAACATGGCGATGTTCGCCCCGGCGACCGCCGGGTGCCGTACCGCCCGGACGTCGACCAGAGGCGTCGTGCTGCGCAGCTCGGAGGCGGTCCAGACGCACAGCAGGAGCACGGCCGCGACGGCAAGGGGCACCGCCACGGCGAGGTGCCGGCTCCACAGGCTCCTCTCGCCGGCCAGGAACAGGACGAGGAGCAGTCCGCCCGCCAGGACGAGCGCGCCGGCCGCGTTCACGTGAGCGGAGCGGCCTTCGGGAGCCGCGGGCATGGAGCGCCAAGCGGTCAGGAGCGCGATGGCGGTGACGAGCAGGCCGAGGCCGTAGGCGGCCCGCAGTCCGCCGAACTCGGCGAGCAGCGCGGCCAGCGGGTAGCCGACGCCGGCTCCGATGATGGAGACCACCGAGATCAGGGCGATCGCGGCCGCGCCGCGCTCCTTGGGAAGATGGTCGCGGGCCACGCCCATCATCAGCGCCGTGAGACCGAGTCCGACGCCTTGGGCCGCTCTGCCCACGAGCAGCCAGGCGAACGGCAGCGGCAGCACGGTGAGCGCGCTGCCGACGACGACGATCGCCAGCGTGGCGAGAATCGTGGCCCGCCGGTGCGGACCGGCGCCGAGCCGGCCGAGGACGGGTGTGGCGACGGCGCCGCTGAGCAGGGCGATGGTCAGCGTCCACTGCGCGCTGTCGAGGGAGACGTGGAACGTGGTCGCCACGCTGGTGATGAGCGGCGTCCCGAGGCTGGCGACCACCGCCACGACCAGGGCGATGAACACCAGGGCGGGGACCAGCAGACGTGCCTCGGAACGTGTCGGGGCAGTGCTCCCGGGCTGGTCATGAGCTTCGGCCGCGGTCACCGGTCCGACTCCTCTCGGGCGTGGCTTTCGAGATCCGCCAGATGCAGCAGCGCCGGAAGGGCTGCCGCCAAGGCCTCGACCTCGTCATCGGTGAGCTCGTCGATCAACCGCGCGTACGCGTCGACGCCCGCCTGGCGCCGCGTCCGGACGTACGACGCGCCGGCCTCGGTCAGGCGCACCAGCGTGACCCGCTTGTCGGACGGATCGCCCGTCCGCTCGACCAGCCCGGATTCCTCCATCACCCGGACCAGGACGGTCATCGCGGGCTGGGTGACGCCCTCGGCCGCCGCCAGATCGGTGATCCGTCGCGGGCCGGTCTTGTCCAGGGTGGCCAAGGTGGCGGCGGACGTCAGGCTCATGTCGCGGGGAAGGCGTCTCACGGCCCTGGTGGCCAGACCGTAGAGGGCTGCCCCGATGGCATCGGAAGCGCCGTGCGCGGCGCCTTGGCGGCTCATGCCTGAAAGATAGCAGCTTTATATATAGCCTTTATGCATCTCTCGGGCGCTCGTCAGAACGGGACGCAACGGCGGGGGCGGTGTCGCGGGACCTTCGAAGTAATGACACACTTACTTCAGTTTGTCTCATGGAGGTGTACATGCCGGCGACCGTCCAGCCCCCCGAGAGCGTCACGTGGCGCGTCCACATCGACCGGTCCATGTGGGTCGGGGGCGTGCGCAGCCTGATGCTCCAGGCGCTGCACCCGATGGCGATGTGGGGCGTCTGGCAGAACTCCAACTTCCGCGAGGACCCGTTCGGACGGCTCCAGCGGACGTCCGACTTCGTCGGCCTCGGCACGTTCGGCAGCCCGGAGGAGGTCGAGGAGGCCGCGTACCGGGTGCGGGAGATCCACCGGAGCCTGCGCATCCTCAACCACGACACCGGGAAGAAGGAGCGGCTCGACCAGCCCGAGCTGCTGCTGTGGGTGCACTGCGCCGAGGTGTACTCCTACCTGGAGGTGGCGCGGCGGGCCGGGCTGCCGCTGACGGACGCCATGGCCGACCGCTATCTGTACGAGCAGCGCACGTCGGCGACGCTCGTCGGGCTGCACGCCGACGACGTCCCCGGCAGCGTCGCCGAGATGGAGGCGTTCTTCGCCGAGATGCGGCCGCGGTTGCGGGTCACCGAGGAGGCGGCGGAGACCGTCCGGTTCCTCATGTGGCCGACACTGCCGGACAACCTGAAGTTCCTCTCCCCCGGCAAGCCCGGCTACTTCCCGTTCGGGGCGCTCTGCTACTACTCCCTGCCGGACTGGGCGCGCCAGATGTACGGGGCGCTGCCCGAGGTGCCGCAGCCCGCGGTGACGGCGGCGCTGAAGTCGTTCCGGCTCGCGATGAACTCGGTGCCCGAGCGCGTCCACGACTACGCGTTCGCGAAGAACACCCGCGACATGCTGGACCGCGCCCGGCAGCGGCTCGCGGCCGACGGCTACGACCTGAGCAAGGGCCTGTACGGCCTGCGCGACCCGCGCCGCTGGCCCGACCGCCGGGCCCTCACCCCCGCCTAGACGGCGTCGACGGGGAGCGCCGCCCACGGCTCCTTGCGCGGGGCGGCCTCCCTGCCCTCGGGGCAGTGCCGGGCGAAGTCGCACCACGAGCACAGGTTCCCCGGACGCGGCGGGAACAGCTCGTCGAACGGGCCGTGGTCGACCTCCCCGTCACGGGGTCTCGGCACGGTGCGGTTCCCCTTGGCGGGACCGGCGATCTCACGGTAGGCGTCGTCGGCGGCCGCGGCCTCGGCGGCGATCTGCTCGGCGCGCCGGATGTGCCGGGCCAGCGACTCGTCGGTGTGCTCCCACACCGCGACCTCGCCGGACGGCAGGTGGTGCAGCTCGACGCGGCGGCACGGGCGGCGCAGGACGCGCGACGCCGCCACCGCGTAGATCGCCATCGCCAGCGAGCCGCGGGCGTCGTCGGCGGTGAGGACGTGCCGCCCCGTCTTGTAGTCGACGACGACGAGCTCGGAGCCCCGCGCGTCGAGCCGGTCGATGCGCCCGGACACCGCGATCCGGTCGGTGCGGGTCGCCACGGTGCGCTCGACGCCGAGCGGCTCGTCGGACGGGTCGAGCCCCGCGACGTACCGCTCCGTCATCTCCCGGGCCCGCTCACGCCACTGCGCGGACTGGGCCTCGTCCCGGAAGCCGTCGGTCAGCCAGCCCCGGACCAGCAGCGTCCCCGCCGCCTCGGGACTGCGCTCGTGTACGGGCAGCCGCCACCAGCCGGCCAGCGCGTTGTGCACGCTCGCCCCGACGCTGTTGTGCGCCCACGGCGGGCCCTTCGGCGGCATCGGACGATCGAGGTAGGTCATCCGGTACCGGCGCGGGCAGTCCAGCCACGTGTTCAGCCGCGACGGCGTGCACGTGTACAGCCGCCGGGGCATCCCCTCGAACCCGAGCTGCTCCAAAGCTCCGCCCTCTCTGGGGGGACGACCCCCCAGACCCCCCGGCACGGGGGACTGACCGCTGCCCTCCGCTTCGCTCCGGGCATCGGTCAGTCGTCGGTCTCCTGCGCCAGCGAGCCCCAGCTCTCCCAGCGGGCGTCCTCGTCGCCGACCGTGGTCTCCTCGCCCTGGGCGGGCAGGACCCGCAGGTCCTTCGGCAGCGGGGTCAGCAGCGCGCCGATCGAGTTGAGCTGCTTGCGCAGGTCCTCGTAGGCGCCGCCGATCGAGCCGGGACGGCCGCGGTGCAGCGTGTCGCCGGAGAACAGCAGGCCGAGCTGCTCGCTGATCACGCAGACGCTGCCGGGGGTGTGGCCCGGGGTGTGCACGATCTCGAGCTGCGCGTCGCCGATCTCGAAGACGCCGCCGTCCTCCAGCCAGATGTCGGGTTCGAGGGAGCGCAGCGCCTTGGCGTCGTCCTCGTCGTCCTCCTCCTTGGCGAGGCGGCCGAAGTAGTCGCGCCACAGCAGCCGGTCGGCGCGGTGCAGGGCGATCGGCGCCCAGTTGTCCTCGTCCTCCTCGCCGGCGGCGGCGACCTCGAGGACCACGCTGAGGCGGTGCTCGTTGCCGTCGGTCAGCAGGACGGCCATGACCTCGCGGTCACCGACCTCCTTGAGGATGGCCTCGGCGTCGTGCGCCGGGTCGATCACGATGACCTCGTCGTCGTCGCCGACGATGTAGGTGTTGTTCTCGACGTCGTACTCGGTGTCGTCCAGGGTGAGCTTCCCCGACGTCACCACCTGTTCGATGCGCGCGTCCACGCTTCGCACCCTACCGCGATTCGCCGCCCCGGTCGGGCAGACGGAGATCACCGCCGGTGGCGGCGGCGCGGAGCGCCTCGAAGGCGTCCGGCGCGGTGGTCTCGGCGCCGATCCGGTCGCCGGTGAACGCGCCGTGGTCGTCGCTGGAGCCGGTCGCGGCGAGCCCGAGCGCGGCGGCCAGGCCGCGCAGCCGGGCGCGGTCCTCGGGGGCGTGGTCGGGGTGGTCCGTCTCGACCCCGGCGAGCCCGGCGGCGGCGAGCCTCTCGATCACCTCGTCCTCGAACACGTACCCGCGGCGGCGCGCCCGCGGATGCGCCAGGACGCACACTCCCCCGGCGGCGCGGACCAGCTCGATCGCCCGCTCCGGGTCGAGCGCGTACCGGTCGACGTAGGCGCGGCCGCCCTGCGCGATCCATTGGGACGTGAACGCCTCGTCCGCCGTCTCGATCACGCCGGCCTCCACCATGGCGCGTGCGATGTGCGGGCGTCCGACCGCCTCGCCGCTCGCCAGCGCGCGGACCATGTCCCACGTGACGCCGGCGCCCAGCCCGCGGAGCCGCTCCACCATGGCGCGCGCCCTGATCACCCGGTCGTCGCGGATCCGGGCCAGCTCGGCGGCCAGCTCCGGCTCGCCGGGATCGAACAGGTAGCCCAGCATGTGCAGGCTCCGGCCGCCCTCCTTGCACGACAGCTCGATGCCGGGGACGAGCGCCAGCCCGTCGGGGAGGGACGCGGCGGCCTCGTCCCAGCCCGCGACCGTGTCGTGGTCGGTGAGCGCGACGACGTCCACGCCGTTGCCGCGCGCCCGCCGGACGACCTCGGCCGGCCGCCGGGTGCCGTCGGACGCGTCACTGTGGCAGTGCAGATCGATCCGCATGAACCCTTCCTACCAACCGGACGCGGCTCAGCCGTCGAGGCGGGGGCTGTGCGCGCCGTAGGGGAGGTCGAGCTCCATGCCCGGTTCGCGGAGGTCGAGCAGGGTCAGGCGCTCCAGCAGGAGCACCCCGGAGTCGGCGGGCCACAGCACCGCCCACAGCCAGTTCCCCATCGCCTCGCCGACGTAGGCGGCGCGGTCGGGGCGGTCGCCGACCGTCCACATCGGCACCGTCTGCCCGCAGGTCGCGGCGGGGCCGCCGACCTCCAGCTTCACGTGCGGCGGGCCGCCGTTGAACCCGTTCCCGGGATCGGGGCCCGCGAGCCCGGCGTAGTGGGCGCCGAGGCCGATCCCCGGCTCCTCGGCGATCAGGACCATGTCGGCGGGGCCGCGCAGCAGGCCCGGCCCGGACACCGCGACGGCGGTCGCGCGGGCGCCCGAGCGCTCGTCCCCGACCGTGGTGAACCCCGTGACGAGCCAGGCCGCCGGGAGCGGCCAGGGCGTCCAGACGGGGACCCTCGCGTCCCGCAGCACGGCGGCCAGCCCCTCGGGGCCGGGGCGCTTGGACGGCTGGCGCGGCAGTACGGCGCCGTGCACGCCGCAACTCCAGTCGCTGGACCAGAGGTTCGGCGCACTGACAGGACCCCCGCAGCGCGGGCATGTGGGCTCCGCCCTCATGAGTAACCACCTTGCGCGGCCGCATCCCGCCTCGTCAAGGCGGGTGGGGCCTCGCCAGGGAAAAGTGGCGAGAAAATGGGGTCATGCGAGTGCGCTGCGTTGGCGGGATCGTCCGGGACGCCGAGGGGCGGTTCCTGCTGGTGAGGCGCGGGCACCCGCCCGGCGAGGGCCTGTGGTCCATCCCGGGCGGGCGGGTCGAGCCCGGCGAGGACGACCCCGCGGCGGTCGTCCGCGAGTTGAGGGAGGAGACCGGCCTGGACGTCCTCGTCGGCGCCCTGGCCGGGACGGTCGAGCGCGCCGGGCCCGGCGGCGTCGTCTACGAGATCCACGACTACACGGCGACCGCGACCGGCGGGACGCTCCGCGCGGGCGACGACGCGTCCGACGTGCGCTGGGTCGCGCCCGCGGAGCTGGCCGGCCTCCCGATGACGCCCGGCCTGCTCGACGCCCTGGCCGAATGGGGCGTCCTGTGACCGGACGGCCCCTCCGGACGGACTAGGAGGCGTGCGCGGGCTCGGTGGCCGCCGTCACCGGCGCCTGGCCGTCCCCGTCGCCGGCCGTGACGGTCCGGACCCGCATCCGCCGCGCCAGCCACAGGACGGCGGCCGCGTACAACAGCATCGGGACGATGTCCGCCGCGACGACCTGCCACGGGACGCTGCCCTGCTCGATGTCGAGTTGGCCGACCGCGGCGGGCCCGAGGAACGCCATCAGGTTGTTGAACACGTGCAGGGCGATGCCGGACTCCAGCCCGCCCGTCCGCACCGCGAGCCACGCCGCGATAGCGCCGAAGGCGAAGATGTCGAGGATGCCCCAGCCGGTGTAGCCGTGCCCCGACGTGAACAGGGCCGACCCGACGACGATCCCCGGCCACGGCGTGCGGAACACGACGCTGAAGGCGCGTCCGACGCGTCCCCTGGCGTTCTCCAGAGTGCAGGCGCCGACGGCTTGGAGCATCCAGCCGCGGAACACGTACTCCTCCGCCGCCGACTGGAACGGCACCAGCAGGATGATGACGACGGCCGGGGCGACGAACTTCCCCCACCCCACCCAGTGCTCGTCGCCGCCCGACTGGTCGTGCATGGCGGCGCCGGCGACGATCGCCGTCCCGTAGGAGACGGCGCAGAACAGGATCGCCAGGCCGCTGCAGGCCAGCAGCCAGCGCCAGCGCAGCCGTCCCGCGACCGAGGAGAGCGTCCCCGGCCGCCGCCGCTGGACGACCCATGCCCCGAGCAGCGCGACCGGCAGGAACAGCGCCAGCGCGCCGAGGTTGAAGGCCAGGTCGGCCGTCTGGTCGCCGAAGATCTGGTCGCCCGTCCCGGAGGTGTCCGGGGCCTCGCCGGTGACCAGCGCCTGGACGATGACCCCCACGATCATCAGCCCGATGGCCAGCGCCATCCCGACGACGGCGATCCCGAGGGTGCCCACCAGCGGGCGCCACCACCGGTGCGCCTCGTTGCGCGCCAGCCGGTGGAACGGGACCTCCTTCGGCGTCGGCACCGTCCAGGGCCGCTTGGCCGCGTGGATCCCGTACCCGGCGCCGTAGGGGCCAGGCCCGTACGCGCCCGGCGGCTGCGCGGGCGCCCCCTCCCAGTACGGCATCCCGGGCTTGTACGCGGGCAGTTGGCCGGTTCCGTAAGGCTGGCCGGCGCCGTAGGCCTGAGCGCCATAGCCCTGCTCGCCATAGGGCTGAGCGCCGTAGGGCTGCTGGGCTCCGTACGGCTGCCCGGCCTCGGACGGCTGTCCGGGGCCGTAGGGCTGCTGGGCCGCGGGAGGCCATCCGGCGTCTTGGGGCTGGGCCTGGTCCGGCGACGGCCGGCCGGGGGCGGGCGGCTGCGCCTCGCCGTGCGGCACGGGCCGGGAGCCGGACGGCTGCGGGTCCCTCTGCGGCTCGCGCCCGAGTTCGGGGTCTAGGGGTGCCCAGCCATCGCCGTCCCCTGCTCCTGCCACGTGCGACCCCTTCTGGTGGACCCTGGTGTTCGGCGAACCCTTGCGTACAACCTGGGACGAATCGTACGGGTCCTTCAGTTCCCGGGCGGGTCGAAGCGCTTCGTCCGCGCCATTCCCGCCGCCCTGCCCTTGGCGGCGACGACGAGGGCCATCTTCCGGGACGCCTCGTCGATCATCTCGTCCCCGAGCCGGGCGGCGCCGCGTCCCTCGCCGAGGGAGTGCTCGTAGGCGTCCAGGATCAGTTCGGCGTGGTCGTAGTCGTCCTGGGACGGGGAGAAGACCGCGTTGCCCGCCTCGACCTGGGACGGGTGCAGCACCCACTTGCCGTCGAAGCCGAGGGCGGCCGAGCGCTCGGCGACGCGGGTGAAGGCCTCCACGTCGCGGACGTTGAAGTAGGGCCCGTCGATCGCCTGGAGGTCGTGCGCGCGGGCTGCCATCAGGATCCGCATGAGGATGTAGTGGTAGGCGTCGCCCTCGGTGTAGCCGGGCGGCTGCTCCCCGACGACGAGCGTCTTCATGTTGATCGACGCCATGAGGTCGCCGGGCCCGAGGACCAGCGTCTCCAGCCGGGGCGAGGACGCCGCGATGGCGTCGACGTTGACCATGCCCCGGGCGTCCTCGATCTGCGCCTCGATGCCGATGCGGCCGACGGGCAGCCCCATGGCCCGCTCGATCTGGGTGAGGAGCCGGTCGAGCCACTGGACGTGCCCGGCGTCCGACACCTTCGGCAGCATGACCGCGTCGAGGTTGGCGCCGGCGCCCTCGACGACCTCGATCACGTCCCGGTAGGCCCAGTGGGTCTCCAGGTCGTTGACGCGCACCACCCGCGTCTTCCCCGTCCAGTCGCCGTCGTTGAGCGCGGCGACCACGGTCGCGCGGGCCGCCTCCTTGGCCGACGGGGCGACGGCGTCCTCCAGGTCGAGGAAGACCTCGTCGGCGGGCAGCCCCTGCGCCTTCTCGATGAAGCGGGGATTGCTGCCCGGGACCGCGAGGGTGGTACGTCGAGAGCGCATGGCCCCGGATGCTATCCAGCGGTATGAGACCCTCGTCGCATGGGTCTGAACAGGGCGCTGGTGGAGGAGGCGGCCAAGAAGTCGGGGCTGCTGTGGCTGGAGCTGCCCGGCCTCGTCCAGCCGCGCGCCGCCTGGCACGTATGGCACGACGGGTCGGCGTACGTGCTGACCGGCGGTGAGGGCGAGCAGCCGCTCCCGGGGCTGCCGGAGGCCGCGCAGGTGACGGTGATCCTGCGCAGCAAGGACAAGGGCGGCCGGCTCCTCGCGTTCGTCGCCGACGCCGAGCGGGTCGAGCCCGGCACGGCGCTGTGGGACGAGGTGACGCCGATCCTCGCCAAGGAGCGCCTCAACGCCCGGACGCACGAGGGCCAGGTGGAGACGTGGGCCGAGGAGTCGTGGATCGTGCGCCTCACCCCGGCCGACGAGGCCGTGGAGGCGGACGACGAGTACGCCGCCGTGCGGCCGGTCCCCACCCCCGCGACGACCGCCGGCGCGCCCCCGCGCATGTACGGCGGCAAGCGGCGGCACGCCGACCGGTAGCCGCCGCCGAGCCGGCCGGCGGCAGCGGCCCTCACATCGGCAGGTAGCGCCCCTCCGCGACCGCGCGCAGCTTGTCCGGGTTGGCGATCAGGTGGAGGGCCGTGATCCGGCCGTCCTCGCCGATGTCGGCGGACACGGCGCTGATCGGCCCGGCCGGGCCGTCCACGACGATCGCCGGCTCGCCGTTGAGCTCGACGCGCCTGAACCGCATGTCGGCCGGGTCGACGCCCTGGTAGGGCTGCCCCTCGATGGCGGCGAGGAAGCGCGCGACCTTCTCCGCGCCGAAGATCGCCCGGAGCGGCGCCCGGACCTTGCCGCCGCCGTCCGACCACAGCGCGACGTCGGGCGCGAGGACCTCCATGAGCTTGTTGACGTCGCCGCCGAGGACCGCCTCGAAGAACCGCTCGGTGGCGGCGCGCCGCTCGGCGCCGCCGGCCTCGAAGCGGGGGCGGCGCGCCTCCACGTGCTTGCGGGCGCGGGTGCCGAGCTGCCGGACCGACGCCTCGGAGCGGTCCAGCGCCCGGGCGATCTCGGCGTAGGGGTAGCCGAAGACCTCCTTCAGCACGAAGACGGCGCGTTCGAGGGGGCTCAGCGTCTCCAGGACGACGAGCATCGCCATCGACACCGACTCCGACATCTCGGCGCCCTCGGCGACGTCGGGCGAGGTCAGCATCGGCTCGGGCAGCCACGGCCCGACATAGGTCTCGCGCCGGGCCTGCGCCGAGCGCAGCCGGTCGAGCGCGACGTTGGTGGTGATCCGGACCAGGTAGGCCTTGGGATCGGAGACGCCGGAGCGGTCTCCCGCCGACCAGCGGAGCCAGGCGTCCTGGACGGCGTCCTCGGCGTCGGCCGCCGTGCCGAGCATCCGGTACGCCACCGCGAACAGCAGGTTGCGGTGCTGCTCGAACGGCTCTGCGAAGGCGTCGCTCACGGTTCTCCACCCTTTCACGTCCCCTTCGCCCCCAGACACCGGGTCCCGGCCGGATGTGACATACCCGTCCGGATCAGCCCCGAGATCACGGGTAGTGTCCAGGCCATGAGCGGAGCTCCGTCGCGGGTGTTCCTCGCCCGGCTCGCGGGCGTCGCGGTGTTCGACCCGGCGGGAGACCAGGTGGGCCGGGTGCGCGACGTCGTGGTCGCGCTGCGCCTCGCGCCCCGCCCACCGCGGGTGCTGGGCCTCGTGGTGGAGGTCGTCTCGCGCCACGCGGTGTTCCTGCCGATCACCCGGGTCACGGTGATCGAGCCGGACGCGATCGTCTTCGACGGGCGGCTGAACGTGCGCCGCTTCCAGAAGCGCGGGTCGGAGACCCTGGTGATCGCCGAGATCCTCGACCGGACCGTCCGGGTCCGCGAGACCGGCGCCGCCGTCTCCGTGGTGGACGTGGCGATGGAGCCGACCCGGACCCGCGACTGGCTCGTCACCAAGGTCGCCGTCCGCCGCCGGACGGGCCGGGGCCTGCGCAAGCGCGGCGAGAGCATGGTCGTCGACTGGGACGCCGTGGAGGGGTTCTCCGCCGTCGAGCACGGGCAGGGCGCGGCCGGGCTGATCGCCGCGTTCGAGCGGATGAAGCCCGCCGACCTCGCCACGATCGTGCACGAGCTGCCGGAGAAGCGGCGCACGGAGGTCGCGGTCGCGCTCGACGACGAGCGGCTCGCCGACGTCCTGGAGGAGCTGCCCGAGGACGACCAGATCGAGATCCTCGGCAAGCTCGGCGTGGACCGCGCCGCCGACGTCCTGGAGGCGATGGGCCCCGACGACGCCGCGGACCTGCTCGGCGACCTGCCGACCGAGCAGCGCGAGCAGCTGCTGACGCTGATGGAGCCGCGCGACGCCGCCCCGGTCCGGCGGCTGCTCACCTATCCCGACAACTCGGCGGGCGGGCTGATGACGACCGACCCGGTGGTCGTCCCGCCGGACGCGACGGTCGCCGAGGCGCTCGCGCTGATCCGCCGCCCCGATCTGAACCCGGCGCTGGCGGCGCAGGTGTACGTGTGCCGCCCGCCGACCGCGACGCCGACCGGCCGCTACCTCGGCACGGTGCACTTCCAGAAGCTGCTGCGCGAGCCGCCGCCGACCCTGGTCAGCGGGATCGTGGACACCGCGCTGGACCCGCTGCGCCCCACCATGTCGCTGGAGGCCGTCGCGATGTTCCTGGCCACCTACAACCTGGTCGCGGGCGCGGTCGTCGACGAGAACGGGCACCTGCTCGGCTCGGTGACGATCGACGACGTCCTCGACCATCTGCTGCCCGAGGACTGGCGGGAGGCCGCGATGGAGGCGACCGCCGAGGGGGCCGCCGATCCCGAGGAAGAGGCTCTGCGGGGGACGACATGACGACGACACGCGAGATGACCGCGCGCCTGGACCAGCCGAGGGAGCTGCGCAGGTCGCTGCTGCCGCGCCGCCTCTACTACGACCCCGAGTCGTTCGGGCGGGTGTCGGAGCAGATCGCCCGGTTCCTCGGCACGGCCCGCTTCATCGTCTACATGACGGTGTTCGTCTCGCTGTGGCTCGGGTGGAACGTGGTGGCGCCGCCGTCGCTCCGGTTCGACCCGTACCCGTTCATCTTCCTGACGCTGATGCTGTCGCTGCAGGCGTCCTACGCGGCCCCGCTGATCCTGCTCGCCCAGAACCGGCAGGACGACCGGGACCGCGTCCAGTACGAGCAGGACCGGTCGCGCAACGAGCGGAGCATCGCCGACACCGAGTACCTGACCCGGGAGATCGCCGGGCTGAGGGTCGCGCTGAGCGAGGTCGCCACCCGCGACTTCGTGCGCTCGGAGCTCCAGCAGATCCTCAAGGAGCTGGATGCGAAGAACCCCGTCCCCTAGGCGGGGTCCCCCTCGTCGGCGAGCTTGTCCAGGATCCGGCCGAGGGTGCGCACGTCCGGCTCGTCCAGCCGGCTCAGGACGTGGTCGCGGACGACCTCCCGGTAGGTGGGCCCGGCCTCGGCGAGCCGCGCCCGGCCCTCGGGGGTCAGGGCGGCGAACAGGCCGCGGGCGTCGCTCGCGCAGGACTGCCTGGTCACCAGCCCGTCCCGCTGCATCCGGTCGACCAGCCGCGTCAGGCCGCTGCGCGACATCAGCACGCGGTCGGCGAGGTCGTTCATCCGCAGCCGCCCGTGCGGCGCCTCGCCGAGGTGCATCAGCACGTCGTAGGAGCCGGGCGCCAGGTCGTGGCGGGCCAGCAGCTCCGCCTGCAGCCGGCGGGAGAGCTGCGCCTGCGCGCGCAGCAGGGTCCGCCACACGATCAGCTCGGCGGCGGCCGGGGCGGTTTCGCCGGTCACGGACCGATCGTAGGCCCGAGCGCCGTCCGGGCGATGGGCGGCCGCCCCGCGTGAGGTCGCACACCATGGCGTGTGAGGCCGGACACCCTGATTAGCAGGTTGGCACGCGGGGTTCATACCATGGACACATGGCCTCCCTTGTGACGACCGAGCGGGTGAACGCGGCCCTTGCCACGGTGCTCGATCCCGAGATCCGTAAGCCCATCACCGAGCTCGACATGGTCAAGAGCATCGACATCGACGCGGACGGCGCCGTCCGCGTCGGCGTCTACCTGACCGTGGCCGGGTGTCCGATGAAGGACACCATCACCAAGAACGTCACGGAGGCCGTGTCCAAGCTCGACGGCGTCTCCTCCGTGCGCGTCGACCTCGACGTGATGAGCGAGGAGCAGCGCAAGGAGCTGCAGACCAAGCTGCGCGGCGGGCAGCCCGCCAAGGAGATCCCGTTCGCCCAGCCGAACTCGCTGACCAAGGTGTACGCGGTCGCGAGCGGCAAGGGCGGCGTCGGCAAGTCGTCGGTGACGGTGAACCTCGCCGCCGCGCTGGCCGCCCAGGGCCGCAAGGTCGGGGTCGTGGACGCCGACATCTACGGCCACTCGGTGCCGCGGATGCTGGGCGTGGACACCCCGCCCACCAAGGTCGAAGACATGATCATGCCGCCGACCGCGCACGACGTGAAGGTGATCTCGGTCGGCATGTTCACCGCCGGGAACCAGCCGGTCGTGTGGCGCGGGCCGATGCTGCACCGCGCGCTCCAGCAGTTCCTCGCGGACGTGTACTGGGGCGACCTCGACATCCTGCTGATGGACCTGCCGCCCGGCACCGGCGACATCGCGATCTCGGTCGCGCAGCTGCTGCCGTCCGCGGAGATCCTCGTCGTCACCACCCCGCAGCAGGCCGCCGCCGAGGTGGCCGAGCGGGCGGGCGCGATCGCCGCGCAGACCCACCAGCAGGTCGTCGGCGTGATCGAGAACATGTCCTACCTGACGTGCCCGCACTGCGGGGAGCAGCAGCACATCTTCGGCGAGGGCGGCGGCCAGACGGTCGCGGACGCGCTGACGAAGACGCTCGGGACGCGCGTCCCCATGCTCGGCCAGGTGCAGATCGACCCGCGCCTGCGCGAGGGCGGCGACAACGGCGTCCCGCTGGTGCTCGCCGACCCCGACGCCGGCGCCGCCAAGGAGCTGCGCACGATCGCCGACAAGCTCGCGGGCCGCAGCCGCGGCCTCGCCGGCATGTCCCTCGGCATCAGCCCGAAGGGCCGCTGACCGGCACCTGCCCGGGGCCTCGCCCCGGGCAGGAGGTCAGGCCGGGACGGGCGGGCACACCCCGGACCGCGGTGGGCCGCCGGGGGGACGGAAGGTCCGGAAGGTCAGGTCGCCTCGTTGTCGAACGGCGGCTTCTCGCTCGGGCCGAGGCCGGTGGTCGTCGTCACGTACGAGGGCTCGTCGTCGAAGAGGCCGGAGTCGTTCTTCGGATAGGTGTCGTCGTCCTCGAAGAGGTGCTTGCGGACGAACGTCTTCGGGTTGAGGTCGTTGAGGTCGAAGTCCTTGAACTCGGGGCCGAGCCCCTCCTGGAGGTCGGCCTTGGCGCTGTCGGCCATCTGGCGGAACTGCCGCAGCATCCGGCCGGCCTGCCCCGCGACCTGCGGCAGCTTGTCCCCGAAGATGACCAGGGCGAGGACGACGAGCACCGCCATCTCACCGAGTCCGACGTCGAACAACCCGTCCTCCACACACCGGCCCGCCGCGGCGGGCCACACAACCCAAGGGGACCGGCCCAGAGGCGGGCCGGTCCCCCCAGCGTATCCCCAGCCCGGATGAACCGGACTTGAACATCCGCGCCTAGTCGGACCCCAGGGTCACCTGGGTGGTCGCCTCCTTGCCGCCCCGCTGGTACGTGAGCGTGACGCGCTCGCCCGGCGCGCGGCTCCGGATCTGCGCGATCAGGTCGGTGGCGTCCTCGATCGGCTTGTCGTCGACCTTGGTGATCACGTCGCCGGGCTTGAGGCCCGCCTTGTCCGCCGGGCCGCCCTTGGTCACCGGGTCCTGCCCGTTGACCGGCTGCTCCATGATCCGGGCGCCGCCCTCCTGGTAGCGGGGGTCGGGCAGCACGCCGAGCTTGGCCTGCTTGACGGTCCCCGTCCGGATGATCTCCTCGGCGATCCGCTTGCCCTGGTTGATCGGGATCGCGAAGCCGAGCCCGATGCTGCCGCTCTGCTGCTCCCCGCCCATCGACTGGCCGCCGAGCGTCGCGATCGCGGTGTTGATGCCGATCACGCGGCCCTTGGCGTCCACCAGCGGTCCGCCCGAGTTGCCCGGGTTGATCGCGGCGTCGGTCTGGATGGCGTTGAGGTAGGACGCGTCGCCGCCGCCGCCCTCGCCGCGCGTGGGCACGGCCCGGTTCAGCGAGCTGACGATGCCGGTGGTGACCGAGCCCTGCAGGCCGAGCGGCGAACCGATAGCGATCACCGGGTCGCCGACGGCGATGGCGCTGGAGTCGCCGACCGGCAGCGGGGGCAGCGAGTGCTGGCCCTCCGGCTTCAGCACGGCGACGTCCGAGCTCGGGTCGGCGCCCTTGATCGTGGCGGGCAGCGTCTTCTTGTCGTTGAAGACGATCTGGATCTGGCCGCCACCGCCGCCGCCGCCGGAGGCGACATGGTTGTTGGTGATGACGTAGCCGCCGTTCACGATGAAGCCGGTGCCGCCGATCTCGCCCTGCGCGGACTGCACGCGGATCATCACGACGCTCGGGAGCACCCGCTGCGCGACGCCCGCGACCGAGTCCGGCGGGCGGCTCTGCACCTTGGTGTCGCTGCTGTTGCTGCCGCCGAGGCTCACCGACGAGGGGTCGTCGTCGCCACCGGTCGCGATCACGCCGATCCCGGCGCCGACGGCCCCGGCCACCAGCGCGACGATCAGCGCGACGACGGCGAGGAGCCCGAGGCCCGGGCCGCCGCGCGACGACGACGGAGGCGCGGGCACCGGCGCCCAGTTGGGCCCGGTGCCGCCGGGCGGCATCCCGTAGCCCGCCATCGGGCGGGGGCCGGGGCCGCCGGGGGGCGGCGGGCCGGGCGGCGCGGGCGGCGGGCCCATCGGCGGGCGGCCGGGCGCGGGCGGCGGCGGGCCCTGGTGGGACTGCTGCGGCCAGCCCCCGTACGGGCCGCCCTGCGCGGCCCTCGGGTCCTGGTTGTGCGGGACGAACCCCGGCCGCGGCCGGTCGTCGGCCGCCTCCACGGGCGGCTTGTCGAGCGGGACCGGCGGCGGGGGCTGCGGCATGTCGCGCGGCGGGGCGTCCTGCAGCGGCACCTCCTGCGGCATGTCCGCGGCGGCCTGGGAGAGCACGTCCTCGCTGGTGTCGGGCGGGCCGCCGAACGAGTCGGGCGGCGCGAACCCCCCGGCCACCAGGCGGTCGCCCTCCTCGCCGGACTCGCGCCCGTCCTCGGGGCGCGGTTCGGCGCCGTCCTCGGCGCGGGCCGGTCCGGGCTCGGGGTCGTCGGCCTCGGGGTCGTCCACCGGCTGCTCCAGGGGGATCTCCCGGTCGGTCACCGTCTCGGGAGGGGCCGCCGCCTCCTGACGCTCAGGCTCCTGGCCGGGGACGACGTCGTCGTCCTCCGACGGCGCCCTGACCGGGCCGCGGTTGTCTTCCGTCATCCCCATCTCTCCTACCGAGCATGGTCCTCGTTATCCGTGCTCATGCTGCCCCGCATGGCATGTGGCGAGCATAAGACCTGCCGCCGATACCCACATCTCGGGTCAATCGAACGGATTCGCCGCTGTGGCAAGGCGTCGAGCGCCGCGGGAGAGGCGCTTCCAGTGGGACGCGGAGCCGCGCGGCATGCTCAGCGCCACCGCCGTCGCCGTGCTCTGCGGCGCGTCCGTCACGACCGTGTAGACGTAGCCGTTCCCGGCCGACACCGCCCAGCGCCGCAGCGACTCGCGGCGGAACACCGTCCGGCCCCGGCGGGCGGTCCGCTGCCAGCCCGCCATGCCGCGCTCGTCGAGAGAGCCGCGCTGCACGAACACCGACACGGCGGCGAGTCCGTCGGAGTAGCCGAGGTGCAGGGCGCCGCCGTCCTTCTCGCGCCGCGCGTCGTAGAGGGTGAGCCGGCCCGGCAGCTCCTCCGGGACGGGCCAACCGCGGTCGCGCAGCTCGGCGAGGCCCGCCCGGTCCAGCTTCCGGCCCCACGCGCTCGCGCTCTCGCGGACGCGGGTGTTCTCGACGGGGCTGCCGGCGCTCGCGCCGGGGAACCGGGACAGGCCGCCGAGCGGGCGGCTGAGCGGGGACGGCTCGATCGGCGAGGCGCTGAAGCTGATCTCGGTGAAGCCGCTGGCGACCACCGGGCGGCCGGTGGCGTCGATCAGCTCGCGGTGCAGCATCAGACCGGTGTCCCGGTCGATCCAGAAGCGCCCGGCGGGGCTGCCGTCGGCGCGGCGCGCCTCGACGACGCGGGCGGGGCGGCCGCAGACCGAGGCGTCCGGCGCGCGCACCACCGAGTAGTTGCGGGTCAGCAGCGCCAGGGTCGCCGGCGTGAAGCCGGTGGTGTCCCCGGCGGCGGACTCCGGCCGGTAGCCCTCCCCCGCGGCCCCGGACCGGTACCGGATGCCCGCGCCCGGCGTGTGGGACACGGCGACGCGGGAGGTGGCGGCCCTGCCGCCGCTGCGGGTGGTGAGGAACCGCCGGCCCTCGTAGGGGACGCGGCGGGCGGCGTCGGCGGCGCCGCGCAGCAGCGCGAGCGCGCCCGGGTCGCTGCGGACGCGGCGCGCGGGGGCGGGGTCGCCGGTGAGCGTCACGGCCAGCGCGAGGGCGCCCGCGAGCCCGGCGGCCAGGGCGGCGCCGCGCCGGCAGCGCCCCCTGGAGGTCGCGCGCCTCACGGCCCCGGGGAGACCTGGACCTGGTTGACCGGGTCGGTGAGCGGATCGGTCATCGGCGCGTCACCGGAGGTGAGCGCGTGCTCGACGGCGAACCGGTCGAACGCGGGGGTGACGGCGGGGGCGTCCTGGCGCCCGCCCGCCATGTAGGAGGCGGTGCCGAGGCCGAGGAAGAGGGTGGCGGCCCCGACCACGAGGTAGCGGCGCCGCGGCTGGACGCGGACCGCGGCGGCGTGGCCGGCCGGGCGGGCGTCGCGCGGCCGGTTGTCGCGGGGACGGGCGGCGTGCGGCGGCCGGACGGGACGGGCCGATGATCGGAGGGGCCGGGAGGGGTGCCGTGAGCGCGCCCCGGCATGCGGGGCCGCCGGCTCGATCGGGAGGTCGGGAACGGTCGCGTCAGGGGCGTCGGCCGGGTCCGGAAGCCCGCCGGACGCGGGCAGGGTGCGCAGCCGGTCCAGGAAGTCGCCGGACAGGAGGTCGCCGGTCCCGTCGGCCGCCGGCGGCTCGGAGAGCCCCCGCAGGCGTCCCTTCAGCTTGCGCAGCTGGTCGGCCTCGTCCCGGCAGTCGGCGCATCGCGCGAGATGGGCGTGGGCGCGCTCGCGCTCCTCGTCCCCCAGCTCACCGTCGACCAGCGCGGTCAGACGCTCCCCCAGACAACTCACGCCGCCTCCGTCGATTCCGTTCCGTCGGGCGCGCGGTCCCGCCCCGCGCGCGGTAAGCACAGCTTTACACGCCGTCCGGCAGCGGCCGGACGCCGCCCGCCGCGTGCAGCCCCCCGGGCTCGCCGTCGGCCGCCGGGTCGCCGCATGCGACGGCGGCCTGGAAGTCGTTGCGGGTGCCGGGCCGGCGCCGGGTGGGCGCGCGGTGCTCCAGCGCCGCCCGCAGCTGCGCACGCCCCCGGTGGATGCGGCTGCGCACGGTGCCGAGCTTGACGCCGAGGGTCGCGGAGATCTCCTCGTAGGACAGCCCCTCGATGTCGCACAGCACGACGGCGGCGCGGTAGTCGGGGGCCAGCGCGTCGAGTGCGGCCTGGACGTCGGCGTCGAAGTTGTTGTCGTCGAACGCCTGCGCCGGGGTCGGCTCGCGGCCCTGGAGGCGCTCCGCGGCGTCGTCGGCGAGTCCCTCGAACCGGATGCGCTGGCGGCGCCGGGCCATGTCGAGGAACAGGTTCGTGGTGATCCGGTGCAGCCAGCCCTCGAACGTCCCCGGCGTGTAGTTCGACAGGGAGCGGAACACCCGCACGAAGACCTCCTGCGTGAGGTCCTCGGCGTCGTGCTGGTTGCCGGTCAGGCGGTAGGCCAGCCGGTAGACGCGGGCGGAGTGCTCGCGGACGACCTCGTCCCAGGACGGCGGCGCCCATTCGGCCTCGGGGGCGTTCTCTCGGGTGCGAGCGGCGTTTCCAAGCCCCTGCCTGGCGCCGACCCCCACAGCGCTTCTGAAACTGAGTGCTGCGACTCCCATGGTGCCGGGCTGTTCCTCTCTCGTGAGCCAAGGTCTCGCCTTGGAACGGCACGGTCTCGCCTGGGCTGGGGCGGTTCTGATACCGACTCGGTGCTTGCCTGTGTCCCTTACAACGCGCTGAAACGCCAGTTGGTTCCCCTGCAACGATATGGTCTTCCCAGCATGAGCCATGCGGGGGTCCCACGAGGAGGCAGCCATCGACGCCATTGAGGCCACCCGGGCCTATGTGGAGGATTTCCTCCCCGAGGACGAGCCGCTCCTGAACGCCAGGCGCCGCGGCCAGGAGGTCGGCGCGGTGCCGATCGGCCCGGCCGGGGGCGCGGCGCTGCGGTTCATCGCGACGCTGATCGGCGCGCGGACGGTCGTGGAGGTCGGCTCGGGCTGCGGCGTGTCCGGCGTCTACCTGATGCGCGGCATGCCGAAGGACGCGGTGCTGACGAGCGTCGACATCGAGCCGGAGCACCAGCGGCTGGCGAAGCAGGCCTACCGGGAGGCGGGCCTGTCCGGATTCCGCACCCGGATGATCATCGGCCCGGCGCTGGAGGTCCTGCCGCGCCTCACCGACGGCGCCTACGACATGGTGTTCTGCGACGCGGCGAAGCGCGAGTACCCCGAGTACCTGGTCGACGCGCTGCGCCTGCTGCGGCCGGGCGGCGTCGTCGC
The DNA here is from genome assembly GCF_040649235.1 of Spirillospora sp. NPDC049024. Classification (NCBI taxonomy): domain Bacteria; kingdom Bacillati; phylum Actinomycetota; class Actinomycetes; order Streptosporangiales; family Thermomonosporaceae; genus Spirillospora; species Spirillospora sp. NPDC049024. Next base: position 11,047 of record NZ_JBEZFD010000013.1, on the reverse strand, counting down.
GTTCGACAACGCGCTCTGGCACGACCGGGTCGCCGACCCCGACCAGCGCGACCCCGACACCGAGGCGATCCGCGAGGTGCACCGCATGATCCGCGAGGACGACCGGCTCGTCCCGCTGCTGGTCCCGGTGGGCGACGGCCTGCTCTGCGCCGTCCGGCGTGACTGAGGACGCCCTCCGCGACCGGGCCGCCGGGGAGGCGTTCGCGGTCCGGGTGCGGGTCACCTGGCGCGGGGTGTGGCGGCTGGCCGCGTTCGCGATCCTGTTCCTGGCGTCGGTGGGGTTCGTCGCGGGCGGGGCGATGCGCGGCGCGGGCGTCGGCAGCGTCGTGGTCATGGTGCTGGGCGTGGCGGGGCTCGGCCTGTTCGGGGCGGGCCTGCTGGTGTCGGCCGGCGGCATGCTGTCGCGCCGGCCCGTCCTGGAGCTCGACGGCGCCGGCGTGCGGCGCCCCGCCGGCTGGCCGCTGCCGCGCCGGTCCGGGCGGACGCTGCCCTGGGACGAGGTGGCCGCGATCACGGCGCTGCGGCGCGGCGTCGGCGGCACCCGCCGCGGCGAGCAGGACTACCTGGTCTTCCTGCCGACCCCGGAGCTGGCGGAGATGGCGCGCACGGCGGAGCGGGCGCACCTGGTGGCGCTCACGATGCGGGACGTGCCCGCCACGGCGGCGGCCGTCCCGTGGTGCTTCGCGGTGGAGCCCGGGTGGGACGCGACGCTCCCGGAGATCGTCAAGCAGGCCAGGCGGCGGCGCCGCGTCCCAGTGATCGACCGCCGCGTGCAGTGACCGCCGCGTGAAGCGACCGCCCGTCCGCGCGGGCGGGCCGGGTCAGGCCGTCAGCCAGTCCAGCAGGAGGCGGGCGCCGTAACCGGTGGCGCCGCGGGTGATCTCGGCGTCCTCGGAGGTGGAGCGGCCGGGCCCGGCGATGTCGAGGTGCGCCCAGGGCCGGTCGCCGACGAACTCGCGCAGGAACAGCGCCGCCGTGATCGAGCCGCCGCCGTAGCCGCCGCGCCCGATGTTGTTGATGTCGGCCACGTCGGAGTCGATCGCGGCGCGGTACTCCTCCACCAGGGGGAGCCGCCACACGGGCTCGCCGGCGGCCTTCCCGGCCCGGGTGAGGGCCTCGGCGAGGGCGTCGTCGCTCGCGAACAGGGCCGCGTGCTTCAGGCCGAGCGCGACCTTGGCGGCGCCGGTGAGCGTGGCGACGTCCACCACCGCGTCGGGGTCGAGCCGCGCGTCGGCGTAGGCGAGCGCGTCGGCGAGGACGAGCCGCCCCTCGGCGTCGGTGTTCAGCACCTCCGACGTCGTCCCGCCGTAGTGGGCGATCACGTCGCCGGGGCGCATCGACGAGCCGGACGGCATGTTCTCCGCCGCGGCGACCAGGCCGGTGACGCGGGTGCGGACGCCGAGGTCCCGCAGCGCGCTCATCACGGCGATGACGACGCCGCCGCCCGCCATGTCGGTCTTCATCGTCTTCATGCCCTCGTTGGGCTTCAGCGACAGGCCGCCGCTGTCGAACGTGATGCCCTTGCCGACCAGGACGACATGGCGCGGCGAGGCCCCGTCCGCGTCCGCGGGCTCGTAGGAGAGCTCGATCAGCCGGGGCGGGCGGGCCGATCCGCCCCCGACGGCCACCAGGCCGCCGAACCCCTCCTCCACCAGTTCCTTCTCGCCGCGCACGCGGACGGTGAGGCCGGACTCGGCGGCGACGCGCTCGGCCTGCGCGGCGAGCCAGGAGGGGTCCTTCTCGCGGGACGGCGTGTTGGCGAGGTCGCGGGCGAGGGCGGTGGCCCGGGCCCGCGCGGTGCCGAGCTCGATCGCGGGGGCGTCCGACTCGGGCCCCGCCTCGGTCAGCACGGCGAGGGTGCCGAGCGCCTTCTTCGGCGGGGCGGCGCCGATCCTGAACTCGTAGGAGGCGAGCAGCGCGCCCTCGACGAAGGCGGCGAGGTCGCCGTCCGGGACCCCGGCGACGAGCGCCGTCCGCCCCTTGCCGCGGCGGGCCAGCGCGGCGCCGGCCCTGCGCAGGTCGCCCGGGGCGGCGTCGCCGACCCCGTAGAGCAGCAGCTCCCGGACCCGGTCGCCGACGCGGACCTGTGTGGCGATGATCTCACCCGGCTCGCCCTTGGCCTGGTGCAGCGCGAGCAGCTCGTCCAGCGTGAAGGGGAGCGAGGCCGCGACCTCCGCCGCGGGGGCGAGGGGGCCGGACCGGACGGGCACCGCCACCACCTCGGCCCCGAGGTCGACCGCGGTCTGCGACACGGTGCCGCCGGCACCGTGGATGCGGGTCTCGATGGGCATGGCGGTGGGTCCCCCCTGATCGCTGAATCGTTACGGGAAAATGGCAAGGGCCCCGGCGGCGTCGCCGGGACCGTCACCAACAAGCCGGGAGCGGCGGGGCCGTCAGCCCACGACGTCCTTGAGGGCCTCCCCGAGCTCCTTGGCCTCGTCGGCGGAGAGCTCGACCACGAGGCGGCCGCCGCCTTCTAGGGGGACCCGCATGACGATTCCGCGTCCCTCCTTGGTCACTTCGAGCGGACCGTCTCCCGTCCGCGGCTTCATCGCCGCCATGCGTGCATCCCCTTCCTAAGTAGGGCCGCGGCCTCGCACACCTCTGGCCGCGTGGCCGCGTGTCGCATCCGCGTCATCAGTAGTGGTCCATTATCTCGTCTTCCGGGCGCGAAGTGGTAACGATCAGCCTCCAGATCGGCAGCCGGGACCCGTGGACGCAGGTCGCGGCCCCCCGCGGGCCTCAGGATCGGCGGCGGCGGGACGGCCCGGGCCCCCGGCCGCGGGCCGCCGCACCGGGGGGCGGGACCGCTCTTGCCCGCCCCGCCGGTGTTCGTCGAAGGTGGCCTGGGAAGATCTACCGAGGACCGAGAGGACGACGATGTCTGAGACCGTGCTTTACGACGTGACCGACGGAGTGGGGACGATCACACTCAACCGTCCCGACGGGATGAACTCCCTGACCGTCGAGATGAAGGAGTCCCTGCGCGCGGCGGTGGTGCGCGCCGCGGCCGACCCGGCGGTCCGCGCGGTCATCCTGACGGGTGCGGGGCGGGCGTTCTGCGCGGGCCAGGACCTGCGCGAGCACGGCGACAACCTCGCCGCCGGCCGGGGCCTGGACGGCACCGTCCGCGACCACTACAACCCGATCGTGCTGGCGATCGCGGGCATGCGCAAGCCGGTCGTGGCGGCGGTGAACGGCGTGGCGGCGGGCGCGGGCGCGTCGCTGGCGTTCGCGTGCGACCTGGTCGTCGCGTCCGACAAGGCCCGGTTCGCGACCGCGTTCACCGGGATCGGCCTCGCCCCCGACAGCGGCATGTCGTGGACGCTCCAGCGCCTGGTCGGCCGTGCCAAGGCGGCCGAACTGCTGATGCTGGGCGAGCCGGTCAAGGCCCAGGAGGCGCTGGAGATGGGGCTGGTGACGCGCGTCGTCCCGGCCGACGAGCTCGCTCCGGCGTCGGTGGAGCTCGCGCGCCGCCTCGCGTCCGGCCCGACGGTCGCCTACGGCGCGGTCAAGGCGGCCCTCGACCACGCCGCGACCCACGACCTGGCGTCCGCCCTCGAACGCGAGGCGGAACTCCAGGACGAGTGCGAGAAGACGAGCGACCACCACAACGCGACCGAGGCGTTCCTGAAGAAGCAGCAGCCCGTCTTCGAAGGCCGCTAGCGCCGCCGCACGCCGGGCTCCCCCTGGGCGGGGGTAGGGCCTTCCCCCGCATGGAGTGGGGAGCCCGCGTCAATGTGGGCGAGGGGTGCCCGGCGGTTTGCTGGACGGCATGATGCAGACAGCCGCCGCACCCCCTGCCGGGCAGGTCAACGACCACGTCGCCGTCGCGCGCGACATCGTCAGGTCCTACGGGACGGGCGAGAACGAGGTGACCGCGCTGCGCGGCGTCTCGGCGTCCTTCCCCCGGGGCCGGTTCACCGCGATCATGGGACCGTCCGGCTCCGGCAAGTCGACGTTCCTGCACTGCATGGCCGGGCTCGACACCGTCACGTCCGGCTCGATCCTGATCGGGGACGTGGACATCACCCGGCTGTCGCGGACCCGGCTGACGAAGCTGCGCCGCGACCGGCTCGGTTTCGTGTTCCAGTCGTTCAACCTGCTGCCGATGCTGACGGCCGAGGAGAACATCCGGCTGACCGGGCGCCTCGGGAACCGGCGTCCCGACCGGGAGTGGTTCGACACGATCGTGGACGCGCTCGGGCTGCGGGACCGGCTGTCGCACCGGCCGAGCGAGCTGTCGGGCGGGCAGCAGCAGCGGGTCGCGGTGGCCCGGGCGCTGCTGACCCGGCCGGAGGTGCTGTTCGCCGACGAGCCGACCGGCAACCTCGACTCCCGGTCGGGCGCCGAGGTGCTGGGCTTCCTGCGCGGCGCGGTGGACGCCTACCGGCAGACGGTGATCATGGTGACGCACGATCCGGCGGCCGCCGCGCACGCCGACCGGGTGCTGTTCCTGGCCGACGGGATGATCGTGCACGAGCTGCTCGAGCCGACCATCGACGGCGTCCACGCCGTGATGCGCCGGATGGAGGGCTGAGCGCCATGTGGCTGATCGCGCGCCGCTCCTTCGCCGAAAGCTGGACGCGGCTGACCGCCACGCTGCTGGCGGCGGTGTTCTCCATCGGACTGATCGCGGGCGCCCTGCAGTTCACGCTGCGGGCGCAGGAGGCGGTGTCGGGCAGCGACGCCAGCGAGTACTCCCGCGCCGACGTCCTCGTCCAGGGCGGCTCGGCCGACCCCGACGACCCGTACTCGCCGCCGGACGGCCGGGTCGACCTGAGCGCCGTGGCGGGACGTCCCGGCGTCGCGGCGGCCGCGGGCGACGCCATGGTCCCGGTGACCGCGAGCGGCTCGAACGGCAAGCCGATCCTGCCGCCGGCCGGGGCGGGGACGGCGCTGCGGCCGTGGACGCCGGACGGCCGCCTCAACCCCTACCACCTGGAGTCGGGACGCGCGCCCGCCGCCGACGGCGAGGTCGCCGTCACCCGGCACGTGGCCCGCGCGGGCGGGCTCGACGTCGGCGACACCCTGAAGGTGCTGCTGCCGAAGCAGAGCCGGGACATGAGGATCGTCGGGATCGTCACCGTGCAGGGGCACAGCGCCGTGGCGAGCGGCGACCTGCTGCTGGCGCCCCCCGGCACCGTCGCGCAGGCGGCGGGCCTTCCGGCGGGGACGTGGCAGAGCGTGTGGGTCAAGGCGTCCGGCGGATCGGCGTCCGAGCTGCGCACCGCCCTGGCGCGCGAGCTCGGCAAGGACGTCACCGTCCGGACGGCGGCGGACGTCCGGCACGCCCAGTCCGCCGAGCTGGAGAGCGCCGGAGGATCGATCGGCGGCGCCATCGGCATGATCTCGTCCGTCGCGGTGTTCGTGGGGCTGTTCGTCGTCGCCAACACGTTCGGCACGCTCGTCCGGCAGCGGACCCGGCGGCTGGCGCTGCTCAGCGCGATCGGCGCGACGCCCCGGCAGATCAAGCGGCTGATCCGGTTCGAGGCCCTCGCCCTCGGCGTCGTCGCCTCGGCGGGCGGCACCGCGCTCGGCTACCCGGTGTCGGCGCTGCTCACCCACCTGTTCGCCGAGGACGGCTTCGACATCTCCGCCGCCGACGCGCAGTACGGCTGGATCGCGCTCGCGATCCCCGCCGCGGCGGGGATCCTCGTCACCCAGCTCGCGGCCCGCCGCGCCGCGCGCCGCGCCGCGAAGATCTCCCCGATGGAGGCGCTGCGGGACGCGAGCACCGAGACGGCGGGCCGCCGCTGGCCGCGCGTCCTCGGCGCCCTGGGGGTGTTCGCCTTGGCCTGGATCTTCTTCGGGGGCGTCTTCGGGATCCGCTCGGAGGAGCCGCCCGGCCCCGAGCGCACCGCCGGCACCAGCGTGATGGTCCTGCTGGGCTGCATGACGACCGTGGCGTCGCTCGCCGTCCTCGCCCCGTTCTTCGTCGGCCCCCTCGGCGGGCTGGTCGGCCGCATCGGGACGTCCGTGAGCGGCGAGGCGGGGCGCCTCGCCCGCGCCACCATCACCCGCAGCCCGCGCCGCGTGTCGTCGGCGGCGTCGTCCCTGATGCTCGGCGTCGCGCTGGTCGCCTCGACCGCGCTGATCGTCCTGTCGGTGGACGCGCGGTTCGCCACGACGGGCCGGGAGGTGATGCGGGCCGACCACGCGATCACCGCGACCGGGATGACCTCGGACGGCCAGGCGCCGCTCCCCAGCGACACCGCGCGGAAGGCCGCGGCCGTGCCCGGCGTGACCGCCGCGGCGGCGCTCACGACGTCCCAGGTCAAGCTCGTGTCTCCCCCGTCCAAGAAGCCGTCGCCCGAAGAGGACCCGGTGCCGGTCTACCTCACCGTGACGGGCGCCGACCAGGCGGCGGTGCCGGCGGTGCTGAAGCTCGGCGGCCGCCTTCCCCGGCTCGGCGACGGCCAGGTCGCCCTTACGTCCACGGTCATGAAGGGCCAGAAGATCAAGAAGGGGCAGCGGGTCGTCGTGCGCGGCGCCCGCGGCCGGGTCGAGCTCACCGTCGCCGCCGCCTACCACGACCCGTCGCACCTGTTCGCCGACCAGGCCCTCGTCTCGGAGGCCACGATGGACCGGCTCGACCCGGCCGCGGCGACGCAGGTGGTGCTCGTCCGCGGCGGCACCGAGCGGGCCCTGTCCCGCGCCTTCGCGGACGCGCCGGGCCTGAAGGTGCTCGACCGGACCGGCTACGTGAAGACGGCGTCCGCCGCGATGACCAAGGGGATGAGCGTCATCTACGGCTTCATCGGGATGGCGCTCGTGCTCGCCCTGTTCGGCATGGCGACCACCGTCTCGATGAGCGTCGGCGAACGGACCCGCGAGTTCGGCCTGCTCGGCGCGGTCGGCGCGACGGACGCGCAGATCCGCTCGATCGTCCGCTGGGAGGCCGCGACCGTCGTCCTGCTCGGCAGCCTCCTCGGCCTCGGCACGGCCCTGGGCACGGCGTCCCTCCTGCACCTCGCCACGGGCAGCTCGTTCCTGGCCCCGAACGCCCCCTGGTGGCTCTTCGCCCTGGTCATCGCAGGCGCCGCCGCCGTCACCCACGCAGTCTCGGCCCTCCCCGCAAAAAGAGCCGTGGCCATCGCCTCGCCCCTGGGCGCGCCCCCGGTGACCCGCCCCGTGATCAGTGGGCTCCGTGTCGGTGGCAGGCCTTCAGATGGTCGTCTACGAGGCCGCAGGCCTGCATGAGGGCGTAGGCGGTGGTGGGGCCGACGAAGCGGAAGCCGTGCTTCTTCAGCTCCTTGGCGAGGGCCTTCGAGGCGTCGGTGTAGGCGGGGACATCCGACATGTCGGCATAGGACGGGGAGTCGGGGTCGGCGTAGCGCCAGGCGGTCGCGGCGAGGCCGCCCGGCAGGTCGAGCGCCGCGCGGGCGTTGCCGATCGCGGCGTCGATCTTGGCGCGGTTGCGGACGATGGCGGCGTCGGCCATCAGCCTCTCGACGTCGTCCGGGCCGAACGCGGCGACCTTCGCCATGTCGAAGCCGCAGAACGCTGCGCGGAAGCCCTCGCGCTTGCGCAGGATCGTCAGCCACGACAGGCCGGACTGGAACGCCTCCAGGCACAGCCGCTCGTAGAGCCCCTGGTCGTCGCGGACCGGACGGCCCCATTCGTCGTCGTGGTAGGCGATGTAGTCGGGCGCCGACAGCGCCCACGGGCAGCGCGCCAGCCCGTCCTCGCCAAGAATCGCGGTGCTCACGCGCCCCGTTCTACCTCATGCCTGCGACAGCGCGGCGAGGCGGCGCAGCCCGAGGGTCATGAACGCGCGCACGACCGGCCCGGCGACCAGCCAGCCGGCGCGGCCGAGGGGGCCGAGCGGCAGGTCGACGCGCTCCGCCCAGACGACGCGGCTGCCGGCCCCCTCCGGGAGGACCTTGAAGTACGCCTCGCCGCGCACCACGCGGCCGGTGTGCCGGACGGCGACGCGGCGGCCCGCCCGCCAGTCGGTGATCACCATGGTGTCGAGGAAGCCGACCGGGCCGACGCCCGTCCAGGCCCGCAGCTCGTCGCCGACCTTGTCGCCGCCCTCCGCGCTCGTGAACGGCATCCATTCGGCGTGCCGCGGCCAGTCGGTGAGGACCTCGAAGACCCGGTCCGGCGGGGCCGCCGAGACCGCCTCCGCGTGGACGGCGACCGCGCTCACGAGTGCTCCTCCTCCTTCGGGGCGCCGTCCGGCTCGACGGGCTCCTTGCGCAGCGGCACCCGGGCGCCGGGCTCGTCGATGCCGTGCAGGGCGCCGACCGGGCGGGACGGTTCCGCCTCGCCGAGGCGCTTGCGGAGGTCGCGAAGCTGCCGCTCCAGGTCGGCCACGCGGGCGTCTCGCTCGTGCAGGGCCTCGGAGAGTCGGTGGACAGCGTCGTCCGTCACGTGCGTCTGGTACCCCCAGATGGTCCTGGGGAACCGGACATGGGAGACGTCCCATCCGATGACGGGACGCCCTTCGGCGTCCACGCTGACCGGCGGATAGTCGGGATGGGCCTCGGCCAGCTCGCCGCCCCTGCCCATGGCGAGGACGACGACGGCGCCCAGCACGGCCACGCCGGCCAGGACGAGAACCACGACCACGATCACGCTCCGATCTGACGGCACCCCATCTGGAGGACGACTCCCCGTCCCCGATCGTGCCACGCTTGGCGGCATGGGGTTGCAAGAGCGCAAGGTCCTTCCACCGGACGCTCCGGTTCCGGGCGGTGTCGTGGACGCGGGCACGGCGCCCCCGGCGAGCCGCGTGGAGCGGCTCGTCGCGTCCGGGGACGCCGTGCTGGTCACGCTGGAGACGGACGCCCGCGAGCCCGACCCGGGCCTGCTCGCCGCGGCGTCGGTCTACGCGTGGCTGGGCGCGACCTGGTTCCGCGTGCCGGAGTCCCAGGCGGACGGGACGCGCCAGGTGCTCGACATGGTGGCCTCCATCCGGGGCACCCGTCCGCCGTCCGTCGCCCGCCGGGGCCTCGCCTGATCGGCGGGGCCGGGTCCGGCGTCAGCCGCGCAGGCGGTGCCAGGGCCCGGTGATCGCGAACGTCGCGCCCGGTCCGGACTGGCGGTTGGCGAACAGGATCCGCCCGTCCGGGGAGAACGTGACGCCGGTGAGCTCGCTGTCGTTGAGGGCGTTGCGGGCCATCGCGAACGGCTCGTTCCGGCGGGTGGTCCCGATGAGGTACTGCTCGCCGTCGCCGTCCTCGGCCAGGATCACGCCGCCGCCGTAGGGGGAGACGGTGATGTTGTCGGGGCCGTCGAAGCGCCCGCCCGGCTTGAAGACGAGCTGGAGCTCGACCTCGCCGCGGTGCGGGTCGTAGGTCCAGACCTGCCCGGCGTGGTCGGCGGCGCCGCCGTCGGCCTTCCGGGAGAAGCTGCACACGAAGTACGCCTTGCCGTGGCCCCACCAGGCGCCTTCGATCTTCTGGCTCCGCGTGATCGTGTCGAACTGCTTGCGGATCGAGGTCTGCTTCGCCGACGGGTCCGGGACCTCCAGCCATTCGGCGCGGAACCGCGTGCCGGGCTCCTGGACGGCCGACAGGTCCGGGACGCCGGGGACGTTCAGCGCCTCCAGCTTCCCGCCCGCCATGTAGGCGTGGTAGCCGCCGCGGTGGGCGCGGGGCCGGAACCGGTAGAAGAGCCCGAACGGCTTGGACGCGTCCTCGGTGAGGTACGCGGTGAGCGTGTGCGGGTCGACGGCGACGGCCTCGTGGGCGAACCGGCCGAGCCCGGTGAGCGGGACGGGCTCGGTCCTGCGGCCGGTCGGGTCGACCTCGAACACCCAGCCGTGGGTCTTGGTCTGGCCCGTGAACCCTTCGGTCTCCTCGCAGGTCAGCCACGTTCCCCACGGGGTCCGCCCGCCGGCGCAGTTGGTGGCGGTCCCGGCGAGGCTGACGTACTGCGACAGCAGGTTGCCCTTGCTGTCGACCTCCAGCGTGGTGGTGCCGCCGTTGGCCGCGGGGTCGTAGGTCCACTCGGGGCGTCCCACGGCGCGGGTGCCGTTGTTGCTCTGCTCGTGGTTGCGCAGCAGGCGGGTGCGGCCGTGGCGGCCGCCGGGGAAGGTGGCCATCCCGTCGTGGTGGCCGGGGACGACGACGCCCTCGGAGATGGGTTCGCCTTCGACCGAGAACGTCTTGTAGGAGAAGCCCTTGGGCAGGTCCAGGACGCCCTTGGGGTCGGGGACCAGCGGGCCGTAGCCGTAGGCCTCTCCCGTTTCGGCTCCCGCGGAGGTCTGGAAGATTCCGTCCAGGCTTCCGGCGAGGGCGATGGACAGCGCGCCGGCCGCGCCGCCCTTGACGACTCCGCGACGGGTCACGGACATGGGCACTCCTTTGTGAGAGGGGATCACGCGGGAGCCTGGTCGCCGCCTCTGAACCGGCAGTGAACGATCACCGGCCAGGAGGGAAAACCCCAGGCCAACGTTGGTCCGATCTCATCGGGAGTGCCGGAACGCGCGCGGTGCGTGGTCTCAGAGGAGTTCCACTGCGGCGTCCACGGCCGCGGCGACGTCGCCGTCCGGCGGGTAGAGCAGGGACCGGCCGACCACCAGGCCCCGGACCGTGGGAAGCCGCAGCGCACGCCGCCACCCCTCCCGCGCCGCGACGGGATCGGCGGCCACCTCCCCGCCCAGCAGCAGCGCAGGAAGCGTCGACGCGGCCATCACCCGCTCCATGCCGGCCACCACCGGCACCTTCAGCCACGTGTACGCCGACGTCGCCCCCAGCCCCGACGCGATCGCGACCGCACGCGTCATCGCCTCCGGCGACAGGTCGTTGCGGACCCGCCCGTCCACCCGACGCGAGATGAACGGCTCCACCATCGCCATCAACCCGCGCCCGGCCAACTCCGACACCGCCCGAGCACACGCCTCCAACGTGCGAACGGTCGCCGGGTCCTCATCGTCCACCCGCAGCAGCATCTTGCCGCCGTCCAACCCCGACGCCGCGATCGCAGCCGCACTGTAAGCGGTGAAACGGTCATCGATCTCAAACGACGACCCCGCCAGCCCGCCCCGGTTCATCGAACCGACCACGACCTTGCCCTCCAGCACGCCCAGCAGCAG